>NZ_CAJCFU010000050.1:0-4828 GCF_903968575.1 Arsenophonus endosymbiont of Apis mellifera
AGGGTATGGCTGTTCGCCATTTAAAGTGGTACGCGAGCTGGGTTTAGAACGTCGTGAGACAGTTCGGTCCCTATCTGTCGTGGGCGAAGGAAGATTGAGGGGGGCTGCTCCTAGTACGAGAGGACCGGAGTGGACGCACCACTGGTGTACAGGTTGTCATGCCAATGGCATCGCCTGGTAGCTAAGTGCGGAAGAGATAACCGCTGAAAGCATCTAAGCGGGAAACTTGCCTCAAGATGAGTCTTCCCTGACAGTAATGTCCTATAAGGGGTGTTCGAGACGAGGACGTAGATAGGCTGGGTGTGTAAGCGTAGCGATACGTTGAGCTAACCAGTACTAATGACCCGAGAGGCTTAACCTGACAACACCGAAGGTGTTTTGAGAAGAGAGAAGAGATTTTAGCTTGTTCAGAGATTGGTGCCTGTAAGCGGTTACGGCGCTAGAAGTCAACGGGCGAGATGGCCTGCGCATAGCGAGAGGCAGCCGAGATGAGCGCCCGAGGCAGTAGCGTAACGAAACAGGATAGCGAAAAAAGAATTTGTCTGGCGGTAATAGCGCGGTGGTGCCACCTGATCCCATGCCGAACTCAGAAGTGAAATGCCGTAGCGCCGATGGTAGTGTGGGGTCTCCCCATGTGAGAGTAGGGAGCTGCCAGACGTTAATTATGTTTAAAAAGCCACCTAAGGGTGGCTTTTTGACGTTTTATTGTTTGATTTTATAACTCTTATCTATTCTCTATATATCTATAGTAATAGACTATATAATTACTATATATGAATTGAGTTTTGATATATGCATTCTGATAATCATGGTAAATTAAAAAATTATAATACTTTTGGTCTTGATGCCAAGGCGAAAGCAATATACTCAGCTACTTCAGTAGAAGAATTGCTTATGTTATGGAAAAATGCCCGACTGAAAGAGTGGCCTGTTTTATTATTGGGCGGCGGGAGCAATATTCTCTTTATTAATGACTTTGATGGCCTAGTCATTTTAAATCAAATTACCTCACTGATGATAACTGAATCATCCCACGAATGGTTTATTCATGTTGGCGCAGGAAATAATTGGCATCAATTGGTTAAAGAACTTATAAAAAATGGTATTTACGGATTGGAAAATATGGCGTTAATACCAGGATCGGTAGGGGCTGCGCCTATACAAAATATCGGTGCTTATGGCATCGAATTTAAAGACGTATGTCACTATGTCGATATTGTTGATCTAAATAATGGTAAACAATATCGTTTAGATACTGCTGAATGTCAATTCGGTTACCGAGATAGTATTTTTAAGCATAAATATCGTGACAATTTTGCTATCGTTTCAGTGGGTTTAAAACTTAATAAACGATGGAAACCCATATTAACATATGCAGGTTTGACTTCTTTGGCTGCACAGACAGTGACAGCGGAAACAATCTTTGATGCTGTTTGTAAAATACGGCAAAGTAAGCTACCTGATCCATTTTTAGTAGGAAATGCGGGTAGTTTTTTTAAAAATCCCGTTATTTCTAGTACGGCAGCAAATGAAATAAAGGCGCGTTATCCTCAATGTCCAGAATATCCGCAAACCGATGGTACAGTAAAGCTTGCTGCTGGATGGCTAATTGATCAATGTGATCTAAAGGGTTTTCAATGTGGTGGTGCAGCGGTACATAGTGATCAGGCATTGGTTTTAATTAATAAAAATAATGCGACCGGAAAAGATATTGTAGATTTAGCCCGTTATATCCAGAAAAAAGTTATAGAGAAATTTGCTATTACACTAGAACCAGAAGTACGTTTTATTGGTAAATATGGAGAAGTAAACGCTATGGATACTATTTCATGAAAGATGTAACTATTCCTTTAAAACTCATCAAAATACTTTCTGATGGTAGTATACATTCAGGCGAGCAATTAGGTGAATTACTTGGCATGACGCGAGCTGGTATTAATAAGCATATTCATACACTTCGTAAATGGGGAATTGAGGTTAATACTATTACTAGTAAGGGTTATCAACTTACTAAAAAAATGGATTTGTTAGACTACGAACGAATTTATGGTTTAGTAAGACGTGGAAATATAATTGTAAAACCGGTTATTAATTCTACTAATCAATATCTACTTGAGCGTATTGATCAATTAAGTTCTGGTGATGTTTGTGTTGCCGAATATCAAACAGCTGGTAGAGGTCGACGCGGTCGATATTGGGCTTCTCCCTTCGGTTGTAATCTTTATTTATCATTATACTGGCATTTACACCAAGGTCCAGCTGCCGCTATGGGACTAAGTTTAGTTGCGGGAATTGTAATAGCTGAAACCCTTAATAAATTGAGCGGTAGTAATATAAAAGTTAAATGGCCTAATGATCTTTATCTTAATGAAAAAAAGCTTGCTGGTATTTTAATTGAAATGATAGGTAAAACTGGCGATGCGGCGCATATTGTGATTGGTATTGGGCTCAATATTGCAATGAGTTGCAATTATGAAACAAATATTAATCAAGGATGGATTAATCTTGAGCAGGCTGGTATTCAAATAGAAAGAAATGTGATTGCAGGTCAGATTATTTTGGCATTACGCCATGAATTAGTGCAATTTGAGAAATATGGTCTTGTTCCTTTTATTAAACGTTGGCTGGCGTTGGATAATTTTTTACATAAAAAAGTAAAGTTGCATATTGGTGATCAGCTTGAGGTCGGTATCGTGAAAGGAATTAATGAACACGGCGCAATTTTGTTAGAACAAAATGGTGAAATTGTTTCCTATATAGGTGGTGAAATTTCATTACGGCCGGATAATTAGCTCAATTGAGTCGAAGTTAATTATCGACCCAATGTTTGAAATTATTTTCTTAATCTAACATTTGTAATTGAATGATTAGAGCCTTTAGTCATGATCAAACTGGCTCTTTCTTTGGTTGGTATTATATTCTCTTCCAAATTTATTTTATTAATTTCTTCCCATATTGTTTTAGCCGTTTTGATCGCCTCTTCTTGCTCTAATTTAGAATAATGGTAAAAATAGGCGTGAGGATCGGAGAAGGCGCCTTGGCAGAATTTTAAAAATCGACTGATATACCATTTTTTTAATAAATTTTCTGGGGCATCAACATAAATGGAAAAATCGACAAAGTCAGATACGAAAACATGATGCGGATCATGCGGATAATCCATACCGCTTTGCAAAACATTCAAACCTTCTAAAATAAGAATGTCAGGCTGTTCAATCACTTGTTTTTTTCCGGGAACAATATCGTAAGTAAAATGGGAATATACCGGGGCAGTGACTTGCTTAACCCCAGATTTGATGTCAGAAACAAATTTTACCAAACGATGCATATCATAGGATTGCGGAAACCCCTTTTTTTTCATTATCCCACGTTCGTTTAAAATCCGATTAGGGTATAAAAAACCATCTGTGGTAATAAGATCAACTTTACGATGTTCAGGCCAACGACTTAATAAAGTTTGTAATAGGCGGGCTGTGGTACTTTTACCAACCGCAACACTGCCTGCAATACCGATGACATAAGGTACTTTAGTACCATTAGTACCTAAGAACTGTTCTAAAACAGTTTGTCTACGTAAATTTGAACTGATATAAAAGTTAAGCAGTCGTGAAATAGGAAGATAAATTTTATTAACTTCATCCATTGAAATTTCATCATTAATACCCTTTAGTTCCAGCAGTTCTTCATCCGTTAGTAGTTCTAATGGAACTGAATCACGTAATGTCGCCCACTGTTCACGATCAAATTCTAAATAAGGTGTTATTGAAAAGTTTTGTTGTTGTTTCATAAGTCAACATTTACCTGTGTACAGGTTGTCATAATCATTCATAACCGATAAAAAATAGATTGCATAATAACGATTGAATATCTTTAGGCGTAGAGTTTTTTCTGTTTTTTTGTATCAAATAAATAATTGATCACAATTTATCCGTTTTTTATTTTTAGTAATAAAATAATATTGTATGATTTACGATACTTTTTATTAGTGAGAAAAATTTGATGTCGTTTTTCACTAGAGTAAATAGTAAATAAAAAATTTAGCACTGTTGAGTATTTAAACATTTACTATAGAAAAAAACAGCAAAAATGGCTAAAGTGAATACTTTATAAGCAAAAAAACAATTTTTTTAATTTTTTTGTTGCAACATGCTCGTTCTCTACCTAGAATGCGCAGCACCTGATGCCGGCATAGCTCAGTTGGTAGAGCAACTGACTTGTAATCAGTAGGTCCCGAGTTCGACTCTTGGTGCCGGCACCATTAAAAATTTGGATATAAGTAAAAGGTGGGATTCCCGAGCGGCCAAAGGGAGCAGACTGTAAATCTGCCGTCACAGACTTCGAAGGTTCGAATCCTTCTCCCACCACCATAAAGTTTGATCTTAAGTGTTCAGCTTAAAATGCTACCTCATGCAAAATACTTAAGATAAAATTTGCAGCTGATTAAAGTCAGGTAGCCGAGTTCATCGCGGGCATCGTATAATGGCTATTACCTCAGCCTTCCAAGCTGATGATGCGGGTTCGATTCCCGCTGCCCGCTCCAAGATGTGCTGATATAGCTCAGTTGGTAGAGCACACCCTTGGTAAGGGTGAGGTCGGCAGTTCGAATCTGCCTATCAGCACCACTCCTAGAAAGTGTTCTTAATTGTTCCCTGATTTTTTTCCTGCGATAAAACAAGCAACGAATATATGATTTTCACTGCTTGGTTAATGTGGTGTAACCACCGATTCCGTGTCTTAGAGGGACAATCTAATGTCTAAAGAAAAATTTGAACGTAAAAAACCGCACGTTAACGTTGGTACAATCGGCCACGTTGACCATGGTAAAACA
>NZ_CAJCFU010000051.1:0-45215 GCF_903968575.1 Arsenophonus endosymbiont of Apis mellifera
AGGGTATGGCTGTTCGCCATTTAAAGTGGTACGCGAGCTGGGTTTAGAACGTCGTGAGACAGTTCGGTCCCTATCTGTCGTGGGCGAAGGAAGATTGAGGGGGGCTGCTCCTAGTACGAGAGGACCGGAGTGGACGCACCACTGGTGTACAGGTTGTCATGCCAATGGCATCGCCTGGTAGCTAAGTGCGGAAGAGATAACCGCTGAAAGCATCTAAGCGGGAAACTTGCCTCAAGATGAGTCTTCCCTGACAGTAATGTCCTATAAGGGGTGTTCGAGACGAGGACGTAGATAGGCTGGGTGTGTAAGCGTAGCGATACGTTGAGCTAACCAGTACTAATGACCCGAGAGGCTTAACCTGACAACACCGAAGGTGTTTTGAGAAGAGAGAAGAGATTTTAGCTTGTTCAGAGATTGGTGCCTGTAAGCGGTTACGGCGCTAGAAGTCAACGGGCGAGATGGCCTGCGCATAGCGAGAGGCAGCCGAGATGAGCGCCCGAGGCAGTAGCGTAACGAAACAGGATAGCGAAAAAAGAATTTGTCTGGCGGTAATAGCGCGGTGGTGCCACCTGATCCCATGCCGAACTCAGAAGTGAAATGCCGTAGCGCCGATGGTAGTGTGGGGTCTCCCCATGTGAGAGTAGGGAGCTGCCAGACGTTAATTATGTTTAAAAAGCCACCTAAGGGTGGCTTTTTGACGTTTTATCTACTGATAATATTTTGATTTTAGATATAAAAAATAAAATCATATTTAGCGGTAGGAAATTGAGCTAGCCTATTAGAGAATGCGACGTATTAACCTATCTACGCGGATCCTGCGTAAACGGCGAATAAGTTTTTTAATTTTTACTGGATAGCGTTGGATATTTTCAAGCTCTTGATAATGTTTCACAATATGAGTATTTGTTGTGATACATTTTAATTCTTTGTTTTTTTGCTGTAGTAGAACTTTTTGGGGATCATGAATTAAAATTGCATTTTCCAAATCCAGTCCCCATGCACGTGGATTGAGATTATTGCCAGTAAGTAATTGCCAATTATTATCTATCCAAATTCCTTTTAAATGATAGCTATTGTCCCCGTCTTTCCATAATCTGATGGTTAATTGTTGGCTATCTACAAAGTGTTGTAACCGACAGATAAATCGACGTAGATTAATTTCATATAAATATGGTAATGCACTGATAATTTTGAAAGGTTTTTCTGGTGGAATATAAAAATCATTAGCCGTTTTATCGCCAATGATAATTTCAATATGTTTGCCATCACGTAATAATTTACTAATTATACGCGTTAAAATAGTAGGTAAATTAAAATAGGGGGTACAGATAGTCATTTTTTTTTCTGTACTGTTCATTAAATGCATAATAACTTTATTTAATTCATTTTTTTTGCCTAAACCGATTAATGGAGTTACTGCTAACTCTTCATTGGTGGCATTATTGTGCCATTGATAGTGACAACTTTTTAAACTATGACGAAATTGTTTAATCAAACTTTTAATTTGAGTATTTCGCGGGCGATGTGCTTGATCTAGACGCTGAATGGCGGGTGAAGATAGCAAGCTTTGGTCGATAAAACTTTTCATTGTCGCTGCTAATTGGGCATTATCTAATATATGATAACGATCGTAGCGATAACGTTGATGTTGTTGCAGATAGACATCATTAATACTGGCACCACTATAAATAACGGTATCATCGAAGATGAAGCCTTTTAGATGTAAAACACCTAGTGCTTCACGTGTATTGACAGGGATACCAAAAATAGCAATATTCACTCCTGGATGAGCCAGCGCCATTTGATAATACCAATCAGCATTAGTTGCGCTGGCATCTGCACCAATGCGACCACGTTGCGCTCGATGCCAGTCAACCATTATTTTGATATCTAATTCAGGTCGCGCCCTTTTTGCTTGGTAAAGCGCATTTAATATGTCGCGTCCAGCATCATCATGTTCGAAATAGAGTGCAGTAATATAAATATACCGTTGAGCGTTGGCAATTTTGTCTAACAGGGCTTTACGGAAACTTTCTGTTTGGTAAAGCGTGACAACGCCAGTGGCAGACTGAGGTAATTTTGCTAATTGCTCAAGATATTGTTGATGCTTTGCTTTTTTTAATTTGGACAACATCACAGTGTAAATTTTCTCTTTTTTATTAAGGGAGTAGATTATATACTCTTGTTTAGGTTTATTGAAAATTAGTGATTCATGATACCATTAGTTTAATTTTTTGTATCTATTAATCCCAGCTATGTTGAGCGATTGTTCAGTCATTATTTACTACATTATTAGGCCTATATAGTTATAAGATTATTTTCTTTATAGTGCTAAATCTAGGTTGACAATACTATCTTCAAATTGAAGATCGAGATTAAAACCTAATTTTTGTGCTAGTTGTAGCATTTTTTTATTTTCAGGCATGGTAATTGCGGTAAGTCGCTGAGTACCTCGGCTACGGCTATATCTGATAATTTTATCCATTAGTTGATATCCAAGTGTATTACCTTTCATATCAGAACGGACTAAAACGGCAAATTCTGCTTGCTGATTGTCAGGATCCTCTACTACGCGAACTACGCCAATGATCTCGGAATTTTTTTTAATCGCAATAAAAGCCATTTCGCGGTCATAGTCGATTTGGGTCATATTTGCTAAGTCATCATGGGTAAATTCGCTAATTTCACTAAAATAACGATAATAAAGATCTTCTTTGGTTACCTGAGTAATAAAATCTTTAAGTAGATGTTCATCTTCCGGTAGGATAGGTCTAAGTAGACACTTTATGCCATTTTTAAGAGAAATAATTTCTTCTAATTCATTAGGATAAGGTCTAATTGCTAATCTTGCCTTAGGATCACCAACAATAGGGCAGAGTTCCATTGCAACATCCAGTAAAGTGAATTCATCCTCAAAAGCCAGCAGGGGATGAATATTTAGTCGTACAATCTGCGGACAATCTATCAGTAAGTTTGAAACACGGACGAGTAATTGGCAAAGACCATCAATATTTAGTTGATGGGATGAATTTGTTGATTTTATTTTTTGATTTTTAATTGCTTGAATAACTAGATATCTGGCTAATGTCATGTTGAGAGGGGGGAGCGCTACCGCAGCATGGGTTTCTGGCTGCCATTCAATATCACCATCACCTAATAAGATCAAAGGACCAAAAATGGGATCTTGTTCAATTGCTATTTTTAACTCGAGAGAACCTGCTTTATTTGCCATACTTTGTACTAATAGGCCTTGAATCATGGCGTTAGGGAAGTGTTGAGCGGCGCGATCAAAAATTCCCTGGCTAGCATCTGCCACTTCTTTGGCATTGCGTAAATAAAGCATAACGCCTTGAATATCAGATTTGTGAGGAATATCTGCCGAGCGTAATTTTAAAGCAACCGGATAGCCAATTTTTTCAGCGATAGCGATTGCCTGATCACTATTATGGGCTATCCATGTGGGTAATATTTTTAAGCCATAGGCGCGTAAAATAGGTTCCACCTCATGCGTATCAAGCTGGGTTATCCCTTTTTTTAATGCTTTTTGAATTAATGCATGGGCTTTTGTTGTGTTAGCGGTTAATCCAATAGGTAATGCCGGTGTTTCTGTCAATTGTTTTTGGTTACGGCGATATTCTACCATATGCATATAAGCAGTAATGGCGCCTTCCGGTGTTCGATAAGTTGGAATACTCGTTTCACTAAAACGTTTACGGGCATCTTGGGATGAATATTCGCCACACCAGTTAGTTAATATAGTTAACCATTTACCGCGGGGATGTGATTGAATGGTGTGAATGATCCTCTCAGCGGTAAATAAACTGGGGGCAATAGTACTAGGCGAATGAATAAGTAATATAGCATCATGATCCTGGCTATCTAACATAATATTAAGGATTTTGATGTAGCATTCTATGGTTGCATCATCACCGATATTAATTGGATTTTGATTTGAGTGAAGATTGGGAAAAATGGCTTGAATTTTTTGTTGCGTATTAGTATTCAGTTTTGCCAGCTTTCCTTTGCGCCGAAAAAGCTCATCGAGGGCCATTGCGGCGGGCCCGTTACCATTACTAATAATAGAGAGCCTGTCCCCCTTTAAAGGAGACATGTGACTTAATGTTTCTACTGCGGAAAACATTTCATGGGTATCTTGCACTCGAAGTAATCCCGCTCGTTGAATAGCTGCGTCATAAGCAGCATCAAAGCTTTGGACTTCACCTAGTAAATATTGTGCTTGTTGAGTACGTCCGCTTTTAACAACTAGAATCGGTTTATTACGTGATGCACTGCGAGCAGCTGAAAGGAATCTTCGCGCCTGCTGAATATGTTCTATATAAAGTAATATGGCGCTGGTTTTATTATCTCTAGCCAGAAAATCAAGTAGATCATCGATATCAATATCCAAACTATTTCCCAGCGCAATAAAGTAAGAAAAGCCAATTTTACGCTGTTGTGCCCAGTCCAGAATAATATTTGAAACTGCAGCAGATTGAGAAATAAAAGCTAGTTTGCCTTTTAAGATTGGAATTGGTGAAAAGCTGGCGTTTAGTTGTTGCCAGGGGGCTAGGATCCCCAAACTATTGGGCCCCAATAATCTTATATTGTACTGCTGTGTTAATGCTTTAAGTTTCACAAACTGAGAAGGTGGCGACGAGAGGATAATGGCCGCTTTACAACCCATTTTACCCAGTTGTTTTAGACAAGCTAAATTTCTATCTGAATTTGTGCAGATAACCGCTAAATCTGGTGAAAATGGTAATTTATCAATTGTAGGATAGGTGAGTATTCCCATTACCGCATTTTTATTTGGTGTAACCGGCAGGATCGGGCCTGTAAAGCCACTAGAAAGTAGATTCTTGATAATCACAGATCCTGCTCGTTCTGGTTTTTCTGAGGCACCAATAACTGCAATGGATTTAGGTCGCAATAATGCGTCGAGTCCACGCTGGCTCATAGATATTTACCTTGTCATGGGTATTGTCTATCAATGTAGCTGATATTTTCGCATTTTTCTGTGATTTTTGCCGCCAGAGGACAAAGTTTGTTGGTCAGATACTATTTATAAAAAATAAATTATGAAATCATAATTTCATAATTATTAGTTTCTTATGAATATTTTTTTCATTCTTTAATGGTTGTTATTTTAATATCACACAGATTCACACGATAAAGATTAAGTGGTGTTAAAAAAATTAGCTTGCTTTTGAGAGCGGAATTTAAAAGTAAAAAAATATAAAAGTTTATTATTTTAAAAAGTAAAGAATATTATGTTGTTTTTTGTTAAATAAAAAATAATTTCATCATATTACTGGTGGTAATTATTACTCTAAAAAGAAATTAATAAAACGGTGTTTTGAGCGATACGGTATTGGCAATAATGGAGAATTCAACATCATAGAGGTAAACATGTTTAAGATCTTTAAAAACGAAAATATTTTAATTTCCCCCATAGAGCCCGACCTTATTAGCGAAGAACAGCCTAAAGTAAAAAAGGACTTGGCAATTTTAAGCGAAAAATTAACTTTAGATAGTGGTTTAGGTGATAGGCAAGATTTGCAAAATAAAAAATTAGCTAGCTTACTGGAGAAATTACAAATCAGAGAAGCGGGTGATTGCTTTGAGTTAGTTGAAATTGATTTGACGGGTATGGAATTACCCGCAGAGATTGATCTTAGTAACGTTAATTTAATGCACAGTAAATTAGTGGCGGTTAAGATGATTAATGCTGATTTACAACATAGTAATTTGTCTAGCGCGGATTTGAGCAAAATAGATTTAAGGAATGCCAAATTAAATAATGCCATTTTGAAGTGGACGATTTTAACAGATGCGAATATCGCTAATGCGGATTTGCAAGACATAGATCTCATGAATGCTAATTTAAAATATTGCAATTTGGCAATGGCTAATTTGAGCAGAGCTCATCTACAGTATGCTGATTTAATGAGAGCTAAGTTGAAGGGAGCAAATTTATCGCAAGCATTTTTATTGTGTAGCATTATGCAACGTGCTGATTTAACTGCCGCAAATATGTTAAATGCTGAGATGTCCAATACAGATTTAACGGAGGCTAATTTGACTAACGCTAATTTAGAACAGGCCAGGGGGGTAAGTTCAATATTAACTAATGCTAAATTAATAGGTGCAGACTTAACGCGAGCTCATTTTCGTAGCGCTAAGATGCAAAATGTAGATTTTACCAATGCCAGTTTAATTAAGACCGATTTATGTGGCGCAGATTTAACTAATGCAAATCTCACGGATGCAAATTTAAAAAATGCTAATCTAACCAATGTTAAACTCACTAACAGCAATTTAAGTGGTGCGACAATATCTTTGCAATCGTTTATTAACTTAGATCTCCAGTCGATTATTTTGCATAAAGCCATTAATTTATCGATTGAGTAAAAGTGGGAACAAAATAGCCTTGATCGATATTTAAATCATATAAATAATCGAGAGACTAATAGTGTTTTAACCCAGATTGCCAGCATTGATAAAATGCCCGATGTGGCAAAAATAGATATGATAAAACAAATTATTGCATCATTAACAAATCAGCGAGTTGACACGTCCGCTGTCGCAGCATCATTAATCGATATTTTAGCTGAACCACCCTTTTATGCTGATACTGAAATTTCAAATTGGCTAAAAAGTGTTTGTGCTAGCTATATTGAAAAATTTAATGATTGGCCGATGCCATTACAAAAAGAATCGGTTATTAATTTGATGATTGATACTTTCCAACATTATCCTGATTTACTTTTTAGCGGTAATTCAGCCTTTATACAGACTATTTCTCAAGCTATATATAAAGTTGATTCAGCGCAATTAAAAGAAAAAGCGATCGCTATTTATGAGCATTACCTAAAAAGTAGCCAAATCCAACCTTATGTCCAGTTGGATGATTTTGGCTGTTATGGTGATAATAAAACTGATTGGTCAGACAAAAATGCGGCAAACTATATTCTATTTTCTCCTAACGAACAGGGTTATGCCATGATGTTGTCGCAAAATGTACTAACTGGAATGTTAATGCCAAATCTAACAGGCAAAGATCAAGTATTAAACCAATTTTTTCTTTACCAGCAACAAAATAATTTAAATCAAGCTGATTATCAATTAGAGGATATTTTAAAAAATAAATTTCCAATATTTTATAGCGGATATCAATCTCTGCTTCGAATAAATACTTTTAACCGTTTGCTTGATTTATTAGACTTAGATGAAAAATTGTATGACTTATTTATTGCAGTAACAAAAAAAGCTATTTCAACAGAGAAATTAGTTAACCCAGAAGAACAAATTCAATTAGAAAAGCTATTAACTAATAAAGCCTATCAGGTTCTCACGCCAATTAATTATCAATTAACAGAAAAATTTTATCAGGATATTCTCAATACTTATAAATTAAATGAAGCAACCGATAAGGAAAAAGCAGAAAAAATATTTAGCTTATCAGCGGTATTTGTCAAATATACTTCTAGTGCTATTTTGGGTACTGAAACCGAATCACCTAATGCTTTAAGATATTTTTCCTGTGCGATGTTGAATAAAGCTTATGAAATTTGCCCGTCTATTTTTGATTCCGAACAACAAGTTACCGAGTGGAAAAGTCGATTGCTTGGCTTAGAAAAAAGTTTTATTGTACTTCGCTATTGTTCAGTGAAATGATAGATCACGCAAGGAAACAATTTCCTAATCAATTAGCAACAGTATTGCCGCCTGATTGGTATTAAACATAAATCTAAATTTTATCGAGATGATTTTTTAGCTTTATCGTTGACGAGGTTATATATTATTTTGAGTGTCTATTAGCAAATAATAGCGAGTTCTCTGACTTAGGTTAACAGCGGTTTTCATATTGCCATTTTACCCATCAACATTTGATTTGAATGGTTTACAATCAATGGTATGTTGTAAAACTAAAACTTAGCATGATATCTATAACATACAGGCCCAATGATAGCTAATGATAAGAATTAATACTCAGAGAACTCACCGTGATATATGAACATATTAAGCTAACTTTTCCATACGGAAAATATGTCCTGTACTGTAATTAGTGCCATCTATTGCGCCGGCTAATAGTGCACCGCCTAAATTCATTATTGTACCAACAGGATCACCAATTTTTGCCCAGCCTACCGATGATCTGGCAAAGGCTGAGGTATTAGACCTAAAACCATTTTCAACCTCAGAGCTATCCTGTGCATACTGCCGAGCTTTCCAACTGGGTATATCTACCCCGTAAGTTCCCATACTACCGTTTATATTGTATATTGCTTGACCAAACGGTTGATGGCAATTCTGAGTCTGTTCTGAAAGCAGTTGTCGAGTTTGGCTCAATTGCTCAGGAGCGACTTGGTTTGGAAATAGTGCTTGATTAACACCAACAACTAAATCATTAAGTATCTTCATTTTTCCCCCTAGTTAAGTATTTAAAGGTTGAGCCTAAAATTAGTTATGTGTATTTAAATTTTTTGCTAAAAACTTACTCATCATGCTTAAGTAATGGCAATTGGTTGCTTTTTTTGTAACAAATAAGTTCATGATGACAAATTGATTATGCTATGATTTCTAGCATTAATTCAGAAAATTGAACAAACTCATCAAACCGGCCGATTAAGTTTTTTTCAGAAAAAACCATATCAGTAAATCCTTGCCAAATAACTAACTGTCTATCATCACTTATTGCTAATACGGGTTGATAGAGTTGATGATTTATTAAATTAAATTTCATCAACTCAAGAATTTTTTCTTGATTGAGAGTTTGTAATACAGTGCATAAAACCAATCTACCCACCGGGTACTCAATTAATCTAACAGAAAATTTTCCATCGACTCTGATGGAAAAATCAATTTGATTAAAATTTATTGGTAATTGCAGTCCAATATTTTCATACAGTAATGTTAATTGAGTCGCAAATTCATCTCTCATGTGTTTATCCCTTGCGAATAATACAAATTAGATGGTTTAATTATTAAATGAATAGAATTTAATCATGATCAGGTATAGACCTGAAATATTTTATGTTTTGTCAAAATACACATTGGTAGCTAAAAATAAGGTAAACCTAAAGGGGAGCAAATAATTAAATAAGCCTGATTTAAAAAAAACAACGCTGTTATAAAAAATAATATTTTTGACTAAGGCCGACGTTGAATGAAAAACACTATGACTATGTTTGCTTTTAGAACTTAGCGAGCAGTAAAACACTTTTGTAAGAGTAGAGATACAGCCTATACAAGCTACACTATAGCAACTTATCAATAGATAAGGCCAAAGCAGGGAAATGTCTTTTATGCTTTAGTTGGCTGAAAATCTTTCCATAGCAGCAAAATTTAATCTTTCTGAATTAATTCGTCAGCTTTCTATTTTTAGCGTTAATAATAAAGTATAAAAAGTCAGTAGCGTTTGATCCTAACATCATGTAATCTGCCTGGCATAACGTGGCTGGAGGCACTCATGAATGATTCATATAGCGGTAAAAACGGTAAAGTAAAAGTGATGTATGTTCGTAATAACGACAGCAACACCACCAATGATCGACGAAAGAATAAACATCTTTCCACTAAAAATAAGAAATCGTCATCACGCCGTAATGATCGTAATAATGAACGTTTAACGGATGATCCCTGGAAAGCGATTTCTCAACGCCGAGATCCTGTTATTAGCCATAGTGGTATTAGTGGTAAAAGTCTACTTGATCCAGAACAAATTCGTCGCCAGCGTTTAGAAGAGACACGTATCTATGGTGAGCATGCCTGTCAAGCGATGTTTAAACATCGTCCGGAGGCAATTGTTCGCGCCTGGTTTGTTCAGTCTATTACTCCTCATTTCCGTGATGCACTCAAGTGGATGGCAGCAAATCGCAAAGCCTATCATGTGGTTAACGAAGAAGAGCTAGTAAAAGCTTCTGGTACTGAACATCACGGTGGAGTTTGTTTCTTAATTAAAAAGCGTGCTGGGTTTGATGCTGAAGCTTATTTAGCCCAATCAACTAAAGTTGATTGTGTATTAGCCGTTGAGGATATTGGTAATCCACATAATTTAGGGGCAATTATGCGTAGTTGCGCTCATTTTGGCGCACAAGGCATTATTCTACATAATGTTGCAGCAATGGAGTCAGGTTCTGCAGTTAGAACCGCAGCAGGTGGTGCCGAGTATATTAAATGCATTCAATCAGATAATTTTGCTACCACATTGAATAAATTCCGTCATGCAGGCTATACCATTGTTACAACGTCTAGTCATAAAGATAATATTGATATTGCTAAAGCAGAGTTACCGGAAAAAATAGTACTGCTATTGGAACAGGAAAGTGATGAATTGACGACAAGTCTTTGTCAGAAGGGCGATATGAGTTTATCTATTGGAGGCACCGGTCAGGTTAAAAGTCTAAACGTTTCGGTCGCTGCCGGTATTATATTGGCTAAATGGTGGCAACAAAATAAAATTTAGTCATATATTATTGAGATAGCGAGTAAAACTAAACTATCTCAACAACTAGCATAATTATTGCCTAACTTATTTTTTATCACGCCTTCTATTAATGTGCGCCTCCGCTGTTTTGGCTGTCCCCTGCAGTGAAAGGAGGTTTTGCCAACCAAAGTAAAACTAAAAGAGCAATAAAAACACCTGCTGATAACCAAAAAATTTCATTAGCTGAGATAATTAATCCTTGATCGGTAATCATTTTGGCTAGATAAGCTGATGATTGTTGCTCATTTAATCCTAGAGCGGATAATTTTGCGTAGAATTGTTGTGACTCTGGATTATAGGGGGTAATAATCTCCGTAAAATGGGCATAATGCATCGCTTCCCTTTGTGTCCATAAAGTCGTTGTCACAGACGTTCCTATCGCGCCGGCAAGTGTGCGGGTAAAATTTGATAGACTGGATGCTGAAGCGATCTTTTCAGCTGGCAAGCCAGATAAAGTAATGGTGGTAAGTGGCATGAAAAAGCAAGCAATAGCTAATCCTTGCACGAATTGCGGCCAGGCTGCGGCGGCAAAATCCATTGTCGGCTCAAATGTCCACGCGCGCCAATAATAGCATATGGCGTAAACAATAAAGCTGAAGGTAACGATGACACGCATATCAATTTTATGGCTAAATCGCCCAATTAACGGCGTTATTAATAGGGGTAAAATTCCGACCGGCGCTGAGGCTAAACCTGCCCAAGTTGCCGTATAGCCAAACACTTCCTGTAATAACTGCGGAAGTAGTACAATCGTACCAAAGTAGAGCATATAAGCCAGACTGAGTGATAAACAGCCAATGGTGAAGTTACGCTCTTTAAACAGTGAAAGATCAATAACCGGGTTATTATCTGTTAATTCCCAAATAATAAGGAAGCTCAATGCAATTACTGCGGTTATCGCAAGCACAACAATTTCTGTGGAATTAAACCAATCTAGCTCTTTACCTCGATCAAGCATAATTTGTAATGCACCGATACCAATGATTAGTAATGTTAATCCAATAGTATCAATGGGTTTTATTTCGGTTGCTGTTTCACGATCAGAGAGTGTTTGCATAATAATGAAAATAATAGCGAAACCGAACGGGACATTAATAAAGAAAATCCAACCCCAGTGATAATTATCACTAATATAACCCCCCAAGATCGGACCACAAATAGGGGCAATGACGATGGTTATTGACCAAAGCGCAAGCGCCATATTACGTTTAAGCGGAGGATAGTTATTAAGTAGTAAGCTTTGTGACAAAGGAATCAGTGGGCCCGCGACCATTCCTTGTAAGATGCGAAAGAAGATCAATGTTTCCAAGCTGCCAGCAATACCGCATAACCATGATGTCAGGGTGAATAGCCCGGTTGACCAAAGAAAAAGTTTAACTTCGCCAACACGTTTCGCCAACCAACCTGTAATTGGGATCGAAATGGCATTAGCTACTCCAAAGGAGGTGATTACCCAGGTACCTTGTGAATTGGAAGCACCTAAATTACCTGCGATTGTTGGGATTGCAACATTAGCGATGGTAGAATCCAAAACCTGCATAAAGGTCGCTAATGATAGTGCTAATGTCATCCATGCCAGTTTTGCGCCTTGTAATGGCTCTTTAGCCACGATAAGCTCCTTTTATTTTGTTCCTGAATTATTATTAATAATATCGGTAACGAGTTGATCGACGGGAGCCATATCAATTTTAAATACATTAGTATGGTAAACAGGATTAGCGCGAATTTTTTGTGAAAGTGTCAGGCCATTTTTATTACTTGTATCGACGGTAACTTCACTTGATAGTCCAATCCTTAGAGGATATTTCTTTAACTGTTCCGCATCAATGGTTATCCGAACGGGTAAGCGTTGAACAATTTTGATCCAGTTACCACTTGCATTTTGGGCCGGTAATAGTGAAAAAGCACTACCGGTTCCCATATCTAAGCCTTCAACGCTTCCTTGGTAAACAACACTTTTACCATAAAAATCGGTAGTGATTTTTGCTGGTTGACCGATACGTATATCAGCAAGTTGGGTTTCTTTAAAATTTGCGTCAATCCACATATTATCGCTGGGTACTACCGCCATAAGCGGTGTTGCTGGGGTAATACGAGCACCGACTTGAACACTACGACGTGAAACATAGCCATCAATTGGGGTAACAATTTGAGTTCGTTTTAAAGTTAACCAAGCGTTACGAAGCTCAGTGGCCGCTTGTAAAACCGCGGGTTGTTTATCAAGCGGGGTATCTAACACGATAGCTTGATTAGCATTAAATTGCTCAACAGCAACATCTAAGGCGGCTTTAGCGCTGGTCACTGCTTCACGAGCATGTTGTAATTCTTCTTTACCAATAACGTTTGATTGGCCAAGTATTTCACGACGTTGAAGATCTTGTTGTAATTTATTTAGTTCAGAACGACGAAGAGAGATATTAGCTTGATACTGTCGACTATTAATCATATGTTGATGGGTTTGCCGCACGCTATTAGCTAAATTAGTTTTTGCTTTTTCCAATGCCAAAATAGCATCTTTGGGATCAAGCATTACCAGCACTGTGCCACTTTTTACAAAATCAGTATTTTCAACGTTAACGGTAATAACGCTGCCAGGCACCTGAGACATTAATTGGATTTGATTGCCTGCAATGTAAGCATTATCTGTACTTTGATGGTGTCGAAGCACTAAAAACCAATAAATTCCACATATTAATGCAGTAATAATAAAAAAAATACTGACTAGTATAATTATAGTTCGGCGTTTTTGTGTTTTAGTGGCTGTTATTTGTTGTTCATTAACGCCCATGTTGTATCAAACTCCATATTATTCATTTTACTAATGTTTAATCTACGCTTAATAAGCAAAAGTTTCCAGTAGCTTACTATTATACCACTGGAAACGGTATGGTTATTATTAATAATTTTTTATGATTGGGATTGGTTTTATGGTAATCATCAACATACTGTTTGATTGTCAAGATCATCAAGTTTAACTAATAACTTTCTCATCAATTTTTCGATAGTATTTTTTTCTTCAGCGCTAAAAACAGACCAAATTTTTTCTAAGTTTTCGTTTTGGCGAGGAAGTATTTTTTTTAAAAAGTTCGCCCCCTCTTCGGTTAAATGGAGATGTAAACAGCGGCGATCATTGTGACTTTCCTTACGTTCAATCCATTTGCGATTTTCTAGTTCATCTGCAATGCGCGTTGCATTTGTTCTCGAAGAACCTAAAGCATCGCTAAGTTCAGAGGGTTGTATACTATGAGTTTTTTGGGTATCGAGAATTATTAATGCCATAAATAACGTTTCATTAATTCCTTGTTTTTTAAGCATACTATTTCTATTTTCTAACAGTTTACCTTGAACATGCATACATAAGCGTGTTAGTAAAATTTGCTGATAGGGTAACGGAATCATTGATTTTTGTTGTTGTTGTTTGCGCTCATTAAGTAATTGCTCTATGGGAGAAAATGAAGTTTCTTTTTGTGTTTGTGTGCTTTCCATTATTTATATACCTTATTAGTTTCAGTTGGTAAGATAGCAACTGTCATAATCAATCTAAATGGTATATCAAAAGCTAAAATTATCAATTATAGTTATTTATTATCGCGAAATTTATTTTGTTATTGGTATTTAATTCATAAATATTTTGAATGTTAATATAAGAAAAATAAATTTTAAAATAGATTTAAATAGGCCATAACTTCTTATTTGCAAAATAATTTCATTATCAAATTAATAAAAAATAAATATCATTTGTAATAAATTATATACATTTAATATTAATTGATTGTTTTGTTATAACACTAACATTAAATTAACCATATATAAATTAAAATAAACAATGGTTAATCTAAACTAGCTATCTATTTGATTGTAAGATAATAAGTAAAAATTAATTTCCTTATTCATTTAAATATAGGTGAATGTCTTTATCGTCATTAAGTTGCAATACAATATAAAAATAGGTTGAAAAGAGAGCATTCAACCTATTTATGGAAAATCACATAAAATGTGTAACGATAGGATTTTTACAAGCTAGCTTTCTAAAGCCATCTTTATCCAGTTATTAAAAAGTTGTTGATGAGCTTTTATCCAACCTTGAGCATGACGTTCAATGTCAGCTTGCGAAGCTTCACCATTATGCATACGAAGATTCTGGGCATTAATATCTGTAATTGGAATTTTCATAATGGCAAATAGTTTTGCCGCAGCAGGATTCTTTTCCGCCCAAATTTTATTAGCGACGATATGCATTGTGCTAGGTGGAAAACCATAATTTTTACCATTTGCTAAAGTGGTATCACTTTTATCATTGTTTGGTAGTGAAGAAAAAGGAACTTGCAACCAGACAACGTCTTTACCCGGTTTAAGCAAGGCGTTGACCCAATAAGGTGCCCAGGTATAGTAGAGGATGGGTTTACCTTCTTTATAACGAGTGATGGTATCTGCAATCATCGCCGCATAGTTACCCTGATTGTGCTCTACGGTTGTATTTAAGTGATAAGCATTTAAATGGTTATTAATTGCGGCTTCACAACCCCAACCTGGGTTACAGCCAGTGAGGTCAGCTTTACCGTTACCATTAGTATCGAATAATTTAGCAATATTCGCTTCTTTAAATTGGGCTAAGTTGGTGATGTGGTATTTATCAGACGTTTTTTTATCTATTAGGTAACCTTGAACTGCATTACTGATATAGATACCTTTGCGGTATAGGCGTTTATCGCCACCAACTGCTTCATATTGAGCATTGTGTAATGGCTGCCAATTGACAGCCATAAAAGTTGCATCACCGGCAGCGAGTGATGCGTAAGCAACGTTATAGTCGACCTCTTGAGTCGGTAATATTTGGTAACCTAATTTCTGCAATGCTTTATTAACGATCAAAGTTTGGAAAGTCTCTTCCGCAATGGTGCTTTGAATAGGTTGTACTTTTATACCTTTGCCAGGTAGTTCAGTAGCAGAAAGTTTAATACTAATTAATATTGTTAAAACCGCAGCCAGAAAAACAGAGTTGCGCATTGCTATTTCCTCTCTAGGGATCACAGACAGATGAGCGAGCTAAAAATTTTTTAGCTGATGAAAATAACATTATGTTTATTGCCCAAAGCGACTTTTAGTTTTTTGCAATAAACAGATAATTAAGCCAATAGGTCCCGTGTGATACCAAGCGATATTTTTTTTAATGCTGGCTTTTTCACCTAATGATTGTGTTAGTCGATCCAGAATAATTGCCAATATGACAATACCTGTACCGCCTACGGCCGCTAATCCCATATCTAATCGGCCAATTCCCCTTAGTACCATCTGTCCCAAACCGCCAACAGCAATCATAGAGGCAATAACAACCATCGAAAGTGATAACATCAATGTCTGATTAACTCCCGCCATAATAGTTGGCGCAGCAAGAGGTAGTTGAACTTTAAATAAAAGTTGATTTCGACTGGCACCAAACGATTCTGCTGCTTCAATAAGATCATCAGGAACTTGCCTTATTCCCAAAATAGTTAATCGAATGATTGGTGGTAGAGCAAAAATAATTGTAACGACAATACCAGGGACGTTACCAATTCCAAATAACATGACAATAGGGACCAGATAAACAAACGCGGGTGTAGTTTGCATTGCATCTAATAGCGGCCGAATTATTTGACTTGCAGGTTTGCTATTTGCTAACCATATTCCCAAGGGTAAACCAATTAACAGACAGAAAAATAAGGAAGTTAATACCAGAGATAAAGTGATCATTGCTTCTGACCAGGTGCCGATGGCTCCAATGAAAACCAATGAGATAAACGTCGCTACTGCTATTTTTTTATTTGCTAACTGCCAGGCTAACAGAGCGAAACAAATAATGATAAAAGTAGCAGGTAATGTGGTTAGGATATGTTCAAAACGACTTAACATAAAATCAATTGGCAGACGGATCCCCTGAAACAATGGGCGAAAGTGTAAAACTATCCAATCGATAGCCTGCGAAACCCATGAGTCCAGCGGTATTAGTGGCTGCTGGAAGGGATGCATGATATCAAAATGTTCCGTTGCTACATCTACGGGGTTATCTAACCAATCTGTAGCGCTTTCTGTCGTTACCGTGTTCCAAGGATCATTAATTATTTCTTGATTTAGGTGAGCTTGATTAACCATTTATTGTCTCCTTATCTAATGCTTGCAGTAAGATCCCTTTGGAAATAACGCCAATATAACGTTGATTATCACCAATGACAGGAACTGCACAGGGAGATTGAGCAATGGTTGAAATAAGTTCATTAAGTGGCGTGTTGGCATCAATAGCACCAGGTGAGGTTAGAATTGCCTGCTCAATATTTTTTTTATCGTGTAATGCTTGTTCCAATGAGCTAATCGAAACGATACCGACAAATTTTTGTCCTCTTTCAATTAGATAGCCATAATCACGATCTTCATCATTCAGTATTTTTAGTGCTGAACGTGGTCCAAAACCAGGAGCAACATGTAATAGGGCGTCAGGTCGACGGCGGGCAATATCCTTGGCAGAGAAGACTTGGCTAATATCGACGCCACGAAAAAACGTTTTAACATAATTGTTAACTGGATTATTTAAGATCTCATCAGGAGTACCGACTTGGATAATAATGCCATCTTGCATAATAGCGATTCGATCGCCGATCCGCATCGCTTCATCTAGATCGTGAGAGATAAAGATAATTGTGCGTTGTTTATCACCTTGTAAAGACAGTAATTCATCTTGCATTTCTGTTCTAATTAGCGGATCTAATGCAGAAAAGGCCTCATCCATCAGCAGAATGTCAGGATCATTAGCCAATGCCCGCGCAAGACCGATACGTTGACGCATTCCTCCTGATAGTTCGTTTGGAAAAGATTGTGCCCATTGTTCAAGATTAACTTGTCGTAATGCGACTAATGCTTTTTCTGTTCGTTCTGGTTTGGCAACACCGGCTAATTCCATACCAAATGCGACATTATCTAATACATTGAGATGGGGCATTAACGCAAAGGATTGAAATACCATACTAATTTTTTTACGCCGGACTTTTCGTAATTTTTCCTGCGAAATGCTAGCAATATCTTCGCCGTCGATTAAGACTTGACCTTTGGTCGGTTCGATTAGGCGATTGAGGAGGCGCACTAGGGTAGATTTTCCTGATCCCGATAGACCCATAATGACAAAGATTTCGCCTTCTTCAATGGCCAGATTGGTGTTTTTGACACCAACAGTTAAACCGGTTTTATTAAATATTTGTTCTTTATTTAAGCCTTTATCGATAAGTTTAAAAGCTTGTTTAGGGTGATCTCCGAATATTTTGTATAAATTTTTCACTTCAATTTTAAATGACATGTAATAATAATATCCTTTGATTAGTTAATTAATGGTGTATTAATTCTTCGTATCCTTATTTAAATTTATGCTTTATATAACCTAACATAATGAAATATGCTGACAACCCTATATTTAATAAAATTAATCAAAAAGAAGGGTGTTTTTTTGGAGAGAATGTGGATGGAGCCTTAATTTTGGCGCAACTTGTTTTTGAAATAATAAGGTTTTGTTTTATAACTAATTGATATTAATGTAAATATATTTATTTCTCATTAAGGCTGTTATTTTTGGCTTTATCAAGTGATCTTTAGTATAAATTTTTATTTACCAATTAAATTAATTTATGAATTTAATTAATTTTATTTTTTATAGTCAAATGCTATGGGTAATTATTGCGAAAATAGGTTTGTTTTCGGTTATCAAGATAAGAGAGAAATTGATTTGATATCTGTTATTGATAATAAAAAGCAGGCTAAATAAAGTATGCATATATAATATTCTAAACTGCATTTATTTAGCTGCTTTATTATCATTATTTAAAAAAATATTAAAAAATCAGAAATTCCAATCCTCATCTTCTGTAGTAATGGTTTTACCAATAATGTAAGAAGAACCTGAACCAGAAAAGAAATCGTGATTTTCATTGGCATTTGGTGATAGTGCTGACAAGATTGCCGGGCTAACATCAGTCATTGTTTCCGGGAAAAGTGACTCATAACCCAAATTCATTAATGCTTTATTGGCATTATAGTGAAGAAATTTTTTTACATCTTCTGTCCAACCAACGTCATCATATAAAGATTCACTATATTTAATTTCGTTCTCATATAAGTTTAATAATAAGAAGTAAGCAAAATCTTTTATTTCGTCTTTTTCTTTCGCACTATATTTGATTAATGATTTTTGAAATTTATAACCGATATAGTAGCCATGGATTGCTTCGTCACGGATTATTAACCGAATAAGATCGGCAGTATTGGTTAATTTGCCTCGGCTTGACCAATACATTGGCAGGTAAAATCCGGAATAGAAGAGGAAGGATTCGAGAAAGACACTGGCAATTTTTTTCTTAAGTGGATGAGTATTACAATAGTGCTCCAGTATTAAATGGGCTTTTTTTTGTAAAGCGCTATTTTCTTCACTCCATTGATAAGCATCATCAACATCAGAAGTCAGACAAAGGGTTGAAAAGATAGAGCTGTAAGAACGAGCATGAACGGCCTCCATAAAGCTGATATTTGACATGACAGCCTCTTCATGAGGTGTTAAGGCATCTGCCATTAATGCAGGCGCTCCTACGTTGTTTTGGATAGTATCCAATAGGGTTAAGCCAGTAAAAACACGTATTGTTAGTTTCTTTTCCTCTTTTGTTAATGTATTCCAAGTTGGAATATCATTTGAAAGCGGAATTTTTTCTGGTAACCAAAAATTGGTGGTTAATTTATTCCATACTTCTAGATCCTTATCATCCTCAATACGGTTCCAGTTGATTGCTCGTACTATCGAATTTGTTATCGCCATTTGTTAAACCTATAAATTATAGTGCACATGAAACGCAGCCTTTGACTTCAGTTCCTTCTAAAGTTGATTGGCGGATACGAATGTAATAAAGGGTTTTTATACCTTTTTTCCAGGCATATATCTGAGCGCGATTAATATCTCGTGTGGTTGCGTTATCAGTAAAGAAAAGGGTTAATGATAGTCCTTGATCGACATGTTGAGTAGCAGCCGCATAAGTATCGATGATTTTTTCAGCGCCTATTTGATAAGCATCTTGATAATACTCTAAATTTTCGTTCGTTAGGTAAGGCGCAGGATAATAGACGCGGCCAATTTTACCTTCTTTACGAATTTCAATACGCGCAACAATAGGATGAATACTTGAAGTTGAATGATTAATATAAGAAATAGAGCCAGTTGGCGGAATGGCTTGTAAATTCTGATTGTAGATCCCATGCTCCATAATAGATTGCTTGAGTTTTTGCCAATCTTTAGAAGTGGGAATATGAATGGCCGAGTGTTGAAATAGCTGTTTTACTTTTTCAGTTTTAGGTTGCCACTGCTGATTGATATATTTTTCAAAATATTCGCCAGAGGCGTATTTAGAGTGCTCAAAACCGCTAAAATAGTGTTGACGCTCAATAGCCAGCTTATTTGAGGCCTGCAATGCGTAGTAAGTTACGGTATAAAAATAGATATTGGTGAAATCAATCCCCTCTTCTGAACCATAATAAATATGTTCACGTGCTAGGTAGCCATGTAAATTCATTTGCCCTAAACCAATAGCATGTGATTTTTTATTACCTTCTTGAATCGAAGGCACTGATTGGATCTGGCTCATATCTGAAACTGCCGTCAATGCTCTAATAGCAATTTCAATTGAATGTGCAAAGTCTGGGGAATCCATCGTTTTAGCAATATTCATTGAGCCTAAATTACAACTAATATCTTTACCTACATGGCGATAATCTAAATTTTCGTCGTAAATACTGGCATTATTAACTTGTAAGATTTCTGAACACAGATTACTCATATTAATTCGGCCATAAATAGGATTTAGACGATTGGCATTATCTTCAAATAAAATATAGGGATAGCCTGATTCAAATTGAATTTCTGCTAAGGTGAGAAAAAACTCACGGGCGTTGATCTTCTGTTTGCGAATGTTTTTATTATTTACCATCTCTGAATATTTTTCAGTGATGTTAATTTCTGACATAGGGACACCATAACAGCGCTCAATATCGTAAGGTGAGAATAGGTACATATCTTGATTATTTTTAGCCAAATGAAAGGTAATATCCGGGATCACTACTCCTAGTGATAAGGTTTTAATGCGGATTTTTTCATCGGCGTTTTCACGTTTAGTATCTAAAAAGCTTAAAATATCGGGGTGATGGGCGTGAAGATAAACGGCTCCAGCGCCTTGTCTTGCACCAAGTTGATTGGCATAAGAAAAGGCATCTTCTAACATTTTCATTACAGGTATGACACCAGAAGATTGATTCTCAATCAGCTTTATTGGGGCTCCAGCCTCACGTAAATTAGTCAGTAAGAAAGCCACACCGCCGCCACGTTTTGACAGTTGTAAAGCCGAATTAACAGAGCGGCCTATCGATTCCATGTTATCTTCTATGCGTAGTAAGAAACAAGATACCAGTTCACCGCGCTGTTTTTTACCGCAATTTAAAAAAGTGGGAGTTGCTGGTTGGAAGCGGCCACTAATGATTTCATCTACCAGTTGGCTAGCTAACTCCTGATTTCCTTGTGCAAGTGTCAGAGCAACCATGCATACTCTATCTTCATAACGTTCTAAGTAACGTCTACCATCAAAAGTTTTTAAGGTATAACTAGTATAATATTTAAAAGCGCCAAGAAATGTTTGAAAGCGAAACTTGTGGTTATAGGCTTGCTGGAAAAGTTTTTTTATAAAAGTAAATTCATATTGTGCCAGTATTGCCGATTCGTAATAATTTTCTGCTAATAAAAAATCCAGTTTCTCTTGTAAATTATGAAAAAAAACCGTGTTTTGATTGACATGGTGGCGGAAGTAATGATGTGCCGCCTGCTTATCTTTATCGAGTTGAATTTTATTATCGTTATCATACAGATTTAGCATGGCATTAAGCGCATGATAATCGAGTTGTTCTTGAGGCTGTACTGTCATAAAGGAAGCTCCGTATTACTTTACTGCATTTGTTGTTGCCAAAATTGTTGTAACCCTTGGCGTACTTGTTGAAGATCCCATTCAGTACCGAGTAATTCAAAACGATAGAGCAATGGTACTTGGCATTTAGCGGAAATAATGTTGCCTGCTATAGCATAAGTTTCACCAAAATTACTATTTCCTGAAGCAATGACGCCTCGTAAAAATTTTCGATTCTGTTGTTGATTTAAAAAGTAAATAACAGGTTTAGGCACAGCTCCTAATGTGCCACCACCACCATAGGTAGGTAGCAGTAAAACGTAAGGCTGTGTCGCATTTGTTAGCATTTCATTTGCATCCATGGGAATGCGGGTAGCCGGGATCCCCAATCTTTGCACAAAGCGATGGCAATTTTCCGATTTGCTGGAATAGTAAATAAGCGACTGTGTTTTCATGATATTGTTTTAGTTACTGGCTAATTGACTGATCATATCTGGACGAAAGCCTGACCAATGTTGCTTACCTGCAATAACCACGGGCACCTGTTGATAGCCCAATTTGGTAATAAAACGCAGTGCTTCATGATCTTGGGTTAAATCCACAACATCATAAGGTAAGTTTTTACGTTTTAGTGCTAGACAAGTAGCATTGCACTGTACACAATCTGGTTTGCTGTAGACGGTAATAATCATTGTTAGCTCCTTAATGCATAATGACTAAGTTTACAATCGATCAATTATTATAAATACTATATCTTGATTTATTTTTATTCAACCATACTATATATAGTGTTATCTGATTTGTGGCAGGAATTATATCTAACTTGTTATTTCAACAAGAAATAAAAAATTTGTATTTTTATAATATTTTTTTAACAATGTTCCAATAGGCAGAAATATTTTTGCAAATAGAGTTAATTTTGCTTGAGGAATAAAATGAATTGTTAAAATAGTTCTCTATTTTAAGGAAGTTGTTATGTACCACCATTATTTTTCCACTCCCAGTGATTTTCCAAGACCTTTCATTCACATTAGCGCTGATAATCATGGAGTAACCAGTGTTAATTTTGTTAAAAATATAATTGAAAAAGAAGGTAAAAATGCGCATATCGAACAGTGTATAAAAGAATTACAGGAGTATTTTAATGGTGAAAGAAACAATTTCTCTGTACTACTAAATCCTACCGGTAGCTATTTTCAAAAAAGAGTTTGGCAGCAACTTAGTGAAATTCCATATGGCCAATGTTGGAGTTATAAGAAACTGGCAATTGCGCTAGGTTCTGCTAATTTTTGTAGAGCAGTTGGTATGGCCAATTCACGTAATCCTATTGCACTTATTATTCCGTGTCATCGCGTTATTGGTCATGATGGTAAATTGGTAGGTTACAGCGGCGGGTTAGATATCAAAAGCTGGCTTATAGGTTATGAAAAGAATAGAAATAATCGAAAAATTGGCTAAAAATGTTATAATAAATATTAATAAACACGATTATTAGTTTTTTTTATTGTTTTTTTAGGTTGTTATCCTATATACAATGATAATTTAGGTTTTTGATTAATTTCGTGATCTTGGTAGTAGACAATCAAGCATAATTTTTGCTGTACTATATGCGGCACAAACTGTGTGTTTTTATTAAGTAAAGGTAATTTTGATGTCAAAAGTTAAAGGTAACGTTAAGTGGTTCAACGAAGCTAAAGGTTTTGGTTTTATCACTCCAGAAGATGGCAGTAAAGATGTTTTCGTTCACTTCACCGCTATTAAATCCGAAGGTTTTAAGACTTTGGCCGAAGGTCAGAAAGTCGAGTTTGATATTACTGAGGGGGAGAAAGGGCCATCTGCTATCAACGTTGTCGCCATTTGATTTACTTTAAGAATTTATAATAGTCCGTCTCAATTAATGAGACGGGTTTTTATGTTGGTATGAAATTAAATGATTTATCATTTAATTTCTATGCCTTTCGCTTGTAAATCTGCATGATAAGATGAGCGAACTAATGGGCCACAGGCGGCATGCGTGAAACCCATTGCGATTGCCTCATTTTTCATTTCTTCAAATTCTTTCGGGCTGACGTAACGTTTTACTGACAGATGATGACGGCTGGGTTGCAGATATTGACCCAAGGTTAGCATGGTAACGCCGTGGCGGCGTAAGTCACGCATAACATCAACAATTTCTTCATTAGTTTCACCTAATCCAACCATTAATCCTGACTTTGTGGGTATTTCAGGATGCATTTGCTTGAATTTTGCAAGTAGTTGTAATGACCATTCGTAATTAGCGCCAGGACGCACTTGGCGATAGATACGCGGAACATTCTCAAGGTTATGATTAAAGACATCAGGTGGCGCGGTGGCTAAAATTGTTAAGGCGCGATCCATACGGCCACGAAAATCAGGCACTAGCGTTTCTATTTTGATGTTTGGATTTTTCTCTCGAATAGCAGTAATGCTATCAGCAAAGTGTTGGGCTCCGCCATCACGCAGATCATCACGATCAACGGAAGTAATGACAACGTATTTTAATCCCATATCTTTAATGGTTGCTGCTAATTTTTCGGGTTCATTGGGATCAGGAGCATTAGGTCGTCCATGGGCAACATCGCAGAATGGACAGCGACGAGTACAGATAGCACCTAAAATCATAAAAGTGGCAGTACCGTGATTAAAGCATTCAGCCAGGTTAGGACAAGAGGCTTCTTCACAAACTGAATGTAAGCCATTTTTACGCATTGCGTTTTTGATTTCTTTTATTCGACTGGAATCAGCGGGAAGTTTTATTTTCATCCACTTAGGTTTAGGTAAAATTTCTGTATGATCCGTTCTAACTGTTTTGACAGGGATCAGTGCCATTTTATCAGCGTCACGATATTTAACGCCACGCTCCATTTGAATTGGTCTACTCATAATTATGCCAGTTCCATTAGGTTCCTGCTGCGGATCAATAATAGATATATTTTATGCTAACACAGATGCTCATTATTTATGCCATGTTTCAATTTTTTTTTAATAATTATAAAAAAATTATAACAACTTATTCTGCAAGTTGAAATCCTAATAGGTTGCAGAAATGCTTTACTAGTAAAGGTTCGACATCTTTAACCTGACAGCCAGGAACTAAATCATTAAGTTGAGTCATTTGCATACCGGCATAGCCACAAGGATTAATACGCTGAAAGGGGGCAAGATCCATATTAATATTTAATGCTAGGCCATGAAACGAACAACCTTTATGAATACGTAATCCGACAGAGCATATTTTTTTTTGTTCAACATAAACACCGGGAGCTTCGCGCTGTGCATAAGCGGAAAGACCAAATTCAGATAAAGTATTAATTACCGTATCTTCCAGTGTAGTAACCAGCTCTCTTACACTCATTTGATTACGCTTTAGATCTAATAAAACATACATTATTTGCTGACCCGGGCCATGGTAGGTGATTTGTCCGCCACGATCAGATTGGATAACGGGAATATTTCCAGGCGCCAGTAGGTGCTCTTTTTTACCAGCTTGGCCTTGGGTAAAAACAGGGTAATGCTCCACTAACCAAAGTTCATCTGGCGTATCAACCGTGCGTTTTTTAGTAAACTGATGCATCGCATCGGAAATGGGTTGGTAAGTATGAAGCCCAAGTTGACGTAATATAATAGTTTCTTTTAACAATCTTTTTCTGCCGCTGATAGGGGTATATGCACTAATTATGCAGTATAACCTGCGCAAATTATTCTTACTAGCATAGCTAGTAGGGCACTTGAAATTATAAAACTCGAAAATATCAGTTTTTCCGGTTTATAATTTCAAGCACAGTAATAAATTGTGTCTACAACACCATACGAACTAATTCTAGTTTAGCTAATTCTTCATACAGTTTTTCTATCTGTTCAATATTGGTTGCTGTGATGGTAATTGATACTGAGTGAAAGTTACCTTTACTGCTTGGTTTAACTGATGGTACATAATCACCCGGAACATGCCGTTGAACCACTTCAATAATTTGATCAGTTAACTCAGGTTTAGCGACTCCCATCACTTTGTATGTAAATGAGCAAGGGAACTCTAGTAGTTCATGTAGTCTGGTTTTCATAGGTTCTCCTAAAATACTACCACCACCCTTATTACAATATTAAATGTTATATGATTTAGATAGTATACTTATTCATATTTCTTAATTAAAATTAAGTTATAAATTGAACATATTTACTATAATCAAGGTTGCAATGTAATTTTTCAATATTTAGCCAAACCAGCGCTGAAAAAACAATTTAATATAATCTAATATCTTACTAAAAAATCCACCTTCATCGACTTCTTTCAATACCACCAGCGACCGTTGTTCAATGATCTTACCATCTAATTGTAAGTTAATCGTGCCCACCACTTGGTTTTTGGCTAAAGGCGCCTGTAGTTCAGTATTGTTTAATATGTAACTGGCTTTTAAATCTTTCATACGGCCACGGGGAATGGTCAGATAAAGATCGTTTTCAATACCTAGCTTTACTTGATCAGTATTAGCAAACCAAACAGGTTGAGAGGCAAATTCCATCCCGCCTTGTAATGGGTTAACAGTTTCAAAAAAGCGAAAGCCCCAAGTGAGTAATTTTTTACTTTCTGCATCACGCCCTTTACTGCTATGACCACCTAATACAACAGATATTAGTCGCATATTACCCTCGGTAGCAGAGGCAACTAGATTGTAACCGGCAGCACTAGTGTGTCCGGTCTTAATACCATCTACATTCAGACTTTTATCCCATAACAAACCATTCCTATTTAATTGACGGATTTTATTAAAGGTGAACTCTTTCTCTTTATAAATGGCATATTCTTCAGGCACATCGCGGATCAAGGCTTGACCGATTAACGCCATATCACGTGCGGAACTATATTGCCCATCGGCATCTAAGCCATGGACAGTAAGAAAGTGAGTATTTTTTAATCCAAGCCGTTGCACATTATCGTTCATTAATTTGACAAAACTCGCTTCGTCACCCGCTACATACTCGGCCATTGCAACACATGCATCATTCCCAGACTGCAGGTTAATACCACGTATCAGTTGAGATACAGAGACGCGATCACCGGGTTTTAAGAACATTAGCGAAGAGCCTTTAAAAACCGGATTACCAGTAGCCCAAGCATTTTCGTCGATAGTAACAATATCATTCATGCTAATTTTGCCGGCTTTAATGCTTTGACCAATGATATAACTGGTCATCATTTTAGTTAGACTGGCAGGATCACGACGTTGGTCGGCATTTTTTTCTGCTAAAACTTTGCCTGAATAATAATCAATAAGAATATAAGCTTCAGCGTCAATATTTGGTGCTGAAGGTATCATATTGATTTGCATCGGATTATTGCTATTAGCTAATAGAGTGCTGGAAAATATAAGACTAGTAATTAATATTAGACTACCGATAGAACGGGAGAAAATTGCATAGTTCATAATAATATACGAGATCCGCGGGCAATATGTTAATAGAGTGGGCATCCTATTATCAGCATAAAAAAGCAATATTCTATTCTAAAACAGAGATGCCAGCTTAGTTGATTTTTGTTTTACTCTAATTAGATTTTATTGATTAATCAATAAATTATTCGCTATTTATGATAATGCTCGATTGTTGTAACTCTGTTAATATTTTATTTTTTATTTGTTCCGCTGTATGAGGATCTTGAAATGGGCCAAGTTGTACGCGATAGATATTGTTAAATGCTTGAATACGGCCAGGTGTGTTCAGTTGTTTCGAAACAGACTGTTGCCATGCTTCTGCTTTTGCTTGATCACTTAATGCACCTATTTGTACAAAGTAATGTTTAGCAGCTCCACTAGCTGATTTCACTGGCGACGGCTTAGGATGGTTATTTTCAACAATCCCATTCGTTGCTAGCGTATTGCCGATTGTCATTGGTTGGGTTGATTGAGATAAAGCGGCTGGGTGGTGAGGCTGATTCCCCGCTGTTGATTGATTGGTGCTTGCAGCCAAGTTTATGGAATGGGTTTCTAATTTCGGTGGTTTAGGTAAAGCATAACTTTGTTTAGCAATATTGACACCAAGTGTACCAGGTCCGGTTAAAGTGCCGGCAGGGGAAACTAAGATCGGATCAATTTTAATACGCGCCGTTTGCATTAAATTTAATCTATCGGCAACTGCTCGTGATAGGGCAATAATTTTACCTGATATATAGGGTCCTCGATCATTAATGCGTACTATTATCATTCTGCCATTAATTAAATTAGTAATGCGGGCATAACTTGGAATAGGTAAAGTAGGGTGTGAAGCTGTGAACGCATAAGGGCTGGCTTTTTCACCTGTTGCAGTTATTTTACCGATAACTTCAGAGCCAAAAATGCTGGCAAAACCTGTTTCACTAAAATGAGCAGGATCTTTTACTATTTGATAAGTTAGACCATTCAGTTGATAGTCATTATTAGCGCCAGCATGATAAGGTTCGTAACGGGGCTCTGCTCCTAATATATCTTGTACCGGCATCTTAGGCATATCGGTATTTTGTTGAGTTTGGGAAGCACAGCCAGCTAAAATTGCTATTATAATGCTAAGCATAAGCCCGTGATAGTGCATTACAGACCTCATGGTTATAAACTTTTTGACAGAAATTTTCGGTGGGTATGGATTGACATAATAATACCGAACCCAGCCATTAAAACGATTAATGCAGAGCCGCCATAACTTACCAATGGTAAAGGAACACCCACTACAGGTAAGATACCGCTAACCATGCCAATGTTGACGAATATATAGACAAATAAAATTAACATTAGGCCACCAACCATCATTCTACCAAAGGTATTTTGTGCATTGGCAGCAATTATTAGTCCGCGCATAATTAGCAATAGATATAATGCAAGTAAAATAACGACGCCAATTAAGCCAAGCTCTTCAGCTAGTACTGCAAAAATAAAATCAGTGTGGCGTTCTGGTAGAAATTCTAATTGCGATTGGGTGCCATGTAACCAGCCTTTGCCAAATAATCCCCCTGAACCAATAGCAATTTTTGATTGGATAATATGATAACCCGCTCCCAGTGGATCCGTTTCTGGATCGAGTAACATCATAACGCGATCTCGTTGATAATCATGCATCAAAAAGAACCATAGAATGGGAATAAAACAAGCAATACCTGTGGCTGCAATGGCAATCAATTTCCAATTCATGCCTGCTAAAAAAAGGATAAACAAACCGGAAGCAGCAACTAGAATAGATGTACCCAGATCAGGTTGAGCGGCAACAAGTAGTGTAGGCAGAAATATAAGTATCAATGCTAATAGCGTATTTTTTAGTGTGGGAGGACAGAGATCGCGATTGACAAAACGTGCTACCATCAATGGAACCGCAATTTTAGCAATTTCAGAGGGTTGAAAACGAATGAAGCCAAGATCTAACCATCTTTGTGCACCTTTACTGATTTGACCAAATGCATCGACAAAAACTAATAAAATTAGACAGAAAATATAGAGATAAGGCGCCCAATTTTCATATATACGCGGTGAAATTTGCGCCATAACAAGCATAACAACAAATCCAATCGCGATTTGTATTAGTTTACGTTGCATCATATCAATATCTTGCCCACTCGCGCTCCACATGATCATGACACTATATATTGTTAAGGCAAGAATAATCAGCAACATTGGAATATCAATATGTAAACGTGTCCAAATAGGTAATTTACGTGAATTATCGCTCATATATTACTGATCTTCTTCTAGAGATACATTCGTATCCGGTGTTTGTGATGTCGTTTTTTTACCAAGCAATACATAATCAAAAATACTGCGAACAAGATCGCCAACGGCCGGTCCGGCACCACCATTTTCCAAAATAATAGTTACGGAAACGGTTGGATTTTGGTAAGGCGCAAATCCAATCATTAATTTATGATCACGCAAGTGCTCAGCCAATTTACTGGCATTGTAGGTTTCATAACTGAATACCTGTGCCGTACCTGATTTGACTGCCGCTTTATAGGGTGTGTTGGCAAAACTTCTACGTGCTGTACCGTTTGGTGCATTAGCAACCCCATACATACCTTCTTTAGCTAATTCCCAAAAGCCTGAATGAATATTGCCGATTTGGATATGTTCTTTCTGTTCATAGGGTAGCATAGCGTTACCTAATTTAGTGCCATAAAGTAGGTGGGGAATTTTAACCACGCCGTCATTAATTGACGTCATTAATACTTTGGCCATTTGGATTGGTGTTGTCGTCCAATAACCTTGGCCAATGCCTACTGGAATTGTGTCTCCTTGATACCAGGGTTTTTTATAACGTTTTTGTTTCCATTCACGCGTTGGCATAATACCTGAACGTTCTTCCGACAGGTCAATACCAGTATAGTGACCATAGCCAAATTTTTGCATCCAATCGGAGATACGATCGATACCCATATCATAAGCAACCTGGTAGAAAAAGGTGTCGGCTGATTCGACAATGGCTCTGACAACATTTAATCTACCGTGTCCCCAACGTTTCCAATCTCGATAACGTTTTTCGGAATTTGGTAACTGCCACCAACCAGGATCAAAAATTGTTGAGTTAGGGGTGACAACATTTTCACTTAATGCGGCAACGGCAATAAACGGTTTAACGGTAGAGGCGGGTGGATATAATCCCTGCGTCGTTCTGTTAATTAGTGGGCGATTGGGATTATTTAATAAAGCTTGATAATCCTTATTAGAGATACCATTAACAAATAGATTAGGATCATAGCTAGGAGTGGATACCAGAGCCAGTACTTCTCCGTTGCGGGGATCGGTGACAACAACGGCAGCTCGGCTGGTGGTTAGCAATTTTTCAATCTCAATTTGTAAATTGAGATCGATAGTAAGATAAATATCTTTGCCAGCTTGCGGTGGTTGTTCATGTAGTTGGCGTATGACTTTTCCCCGACTATTCACCTCAACTTCTTCATAACCTGTTTTACCATGTAAAATATTTTCGTAATAGCGTTCAATACCTAATTTACCAATATCATGGGTGGCAGTGTAATTTTTTAGTAGACCGTCATTTTCTAGACGTTCTATATCCTTATCATTAATTTTGGCGACATAACCGATAACATGGGTTAGCGCCGAGCCATAAGGATAATAACGGCGTTGGTAACCTTTGACTTCAATCCCGGGGAACCGGTATTGATTAACGGCAAAACGTGCAACTTGTACTTCATCTAATGAGGTTTTCAATGGGATAGAGGTAAAGCGGCGTGAACGTTTACGCTCTTTTTTGAAGTTTGCAATGTCGTCGTCAGTAAGATCAACCACATCACGCAATTGGGCTAATATCTCTGGTAAATTAGTGACTTTCTCAGGAATGACTTCTAATTGATAAAATGTTCGATTTAACGCGAGAGGAATACCATTTCTGTCATAAATAATACCTCTACTTGGTGGAACAGGAACCAGTTTTATCCGATTATCGTTGGAGCGCGTCTGGTAATCTTCATGGCGAACCACTTGTATATGATAAAGATTAGCAATTAAAATACTGACTAATATTACGATGATAATAAAAGTTATTAACGCCCGACGAATGAATAGAGTAGATTCAGCGGTGTAATCGCGAAAAGGGGTGCGCTTCTTTTTTTTTGTTTCTTTCTTCGCATTCACACTCATAACCTACATATATATGTTATTCCCGATGGTAAGGATGATTTGTTGTAATGCTCCATGCCCGGTAAAGGCTTTCAACAACAAATATTCGAACTAAAGGATGAGGCATTGTTAAGGATGACAGTGACCAACTTTGCTCTGCTGCTGCTTTACAGGCAGGAGCAAGACCTTCTGGGCCACCAATGAGAAAGCTAATATTGCGTCCATCTTGTTTCCATTGATTTAATTGTTCGGCAAGTTGTCGAGTTGTCCAGCTTGTGCCAGGTATATCTAGGGTAATTATGCGGTTACCTTTGCCTACAGCAGCCAGCATTTGTTCTCCTTCTTTCTCGATAATACGTTTAATATCCGCATTTTTCCCGCGTTTTCCCGCGGGGATCTCAATGAGTTCAAAAGCCATATCTTTTGGAAAACGATGAAGATAATCTTGAAAACCTGTTTGGATCCAATCAACCATTTTGCTACCAACCGCAATCAGTTGTAATTTCAAATTTAACTCCAGAGTTTTTCAAGTTCATACATGCGGCGACTATCTTCTTGCATGATATGAACAATTGCATCGCCTAAATCAACCACGATCCAATCCGAAATACCTTGTCCTTCAACACCAAGAGGAATTATTCCTGTCTTGCGGCATGCTTCAATTAATTTGTCCGAAACCGATGTCAGGTGACGATTAGATGTTCCGGTACAGATTATCATGCAATCAGTAATGCTAGATTTTCCACTTACATCAATAGTGACAATATCTTGCGCTTTTGTATCGACCAGTTGGTCGATAATAAATTGTTGGAGTTCAGTTCCTTGCAAAGGTTCACCTTTAATTTCAAGTTAAAAAAAATATTAATGTTTTATATTATTCAGTTATAAAATTTTGTTGAAAGAAATAAGCATAAGATAATCTATATTTTAATCTAATTTTTAGTAAAACCAGTTGAATATTTATAATTAGTTTTAGGATAAATTATCGGAAATTATGCTCTATTTTCAACAGTAGTGTAAAAAGCGCCAAGATAGTACCAATCACCTTATATACTCACAATAGTTTAAGGGTACTTTTGTCAATTTTTTATATTTATTGGTTAATTATGCGCAATTTTGATAAAGATGATGTTTATCAATATAGCGCAAAACTGCGGGTGGCAATATATCTTTACAACTTTTCCTATTACGTTTTCGTTCGCGAATTTCAGTTGCGGAAATATTTAATAAGGGAGTATCAGCCAGATATATGGCACCACAGGGTTTATGGCTGAGTATTTGCGGATCATGCACTTGATGTTGTTTTAGCCATTGTTGCATTGATGATGTTGGAAAATAGGTGGTATAGCCTGGGCGGGCGCAAACTAATAAATGACAAAGATCTAAAATTTTTTGCCAATCAAACCAGGTATCGATCGACAGTAATGAATCTTGCCCGATAATAAAAGCTAATGGTTTTTGCCAACCGATCTGTTGCCGGAAAGAGAGTAATGTTTCAACAGTATAGGAGGCGGTTGTGCGTTTAAGCTCACGGGTATCAATAGTAAATAGAGGATTATTTTTGATCGCTAATTTTATCATTGCGAGTCTTTGTTGAACGGTTGCTTCAGGTTGTGGGCGGTGTGGTGGCTTATGATTAGGAAGTAAAACAACCTGTTGTAAGCCAACTTGTTTGGCTAGCGCTTCTACGGGAAGTAAGTGACCATAGTGAATCGGATCAAAGGTGCCACCGAAAAGTGCTTGAATAGATGGGGAATTAGTTGTTTGTTTAGTTTGTTGAGTCATTAATAAAACTCTCGGGCAGTGATTTACCGCACAATAGCATAGATAAAGTTTCTAATTTTGGCCAAATTGAGTGACCATAATCTTGTTTTAAATGTAATTCAGCTTGGGTAATTAACTGTATTGCATGTTGTAGTTCGCGCAGTGGTAAGCGTTGTAGCGTAGCGCTAATAAGAGGGCGGCGCGCTTGCCAAATTTTATGCTGATCAAATAATTTTTTTAAATTTTTATCGTTACTTTGTTGTTTTAATGTCCAAAGCAATATGAGCTCACGTTGAATTATACGCAATAGAATCACTGCTTCATAATCTTCGCGTTGTAATTGTTGCAGGATATGCCAACTGCGTTTAATTTTGCCTGCAAGTAGTGCATCAACCCAATGATAAGGTGTAAAATTAACAGCATTATTTACTGCTTCTTTGACACGCGGTAAGGTGAGGTTACCGTCAGGATATAATAGTGATAAACGCTCTAATGCTTGATTAAGGGCCAGTAAGTTGCCTTCATAGCAATAGCAAAGAAGCTGATTAGCTTGTTTATCTAAGGTAACAGACATCGCTTTTGCTCGTTGCGTTACCCATTGAGTCAGTCTGGACTGTTCTGGGGTCAGACAATTAATATAGATCCCATCTTGGCCTATTTTTTTACACCAGCCACTATTCTCTTGTGCTTTAGTTAATTTGCCGCCGCGTAATATAAGTAATAAATCAGGATGTAATAATTCAGCCAACTTAAGCAGCTTTTCAGCTATGACTGTGGTAGGGCCACTTTCAGGTAATAGCAAGATAAGGATTTGTCGGCTGGCAAACAGGCTAAGCGATTGACTCAAACGATAAATTGTGTCCCATTCGGTGTTTGTATCTAGCGAATAGCTATAACGTTCTGTAAAACCTTGCTGCTTGGCTACTTGACAAATTTTATCCACACTTTCTTGTGCTAAAAAAGGGTCATTGCCAAAAATCAGGTAACAAGCTCGCAGCTTATCAGCAAGCTGCGAAGTTAGCTGTTCCGGGTAAAGACGGATCATTCTGAGTCTTCCGCTAGCGCTTTTTCAACAGCAACTGATTCTTCAGGCTCATTTTGAATAGTGCTATGAACGATCAGTAACTTACGAATTAACTGACGAGCAGCTTGTTCACGCATTTCTTGTTTAACAAGTTCGTTTTCGGCGTCTTTTGCCAGTGTTTCTAACGGATTATCAAAGAAAGCGCGCTCGACACGGGTTTTGATTGGGTAAACAGCGCCGTTGGGTAGGATAATTTGTGCGCTAACCCAAAAATTTAACTGTTTTTCTGCACTTTTACCATCTTGGTAGATAGAAACAGTTTTGGTGTTTTCCGATGAACCGACAATTTTTAAAAAGGGCACATTCTGCAGATTATCATCGATTAAGTTGACATTATTCAGGCGTAATTGCTGTCTAATTGCGCGTGCCAGCGGACCATAAGGGTCACCGCTACTTAATCTTAATGTTTTTAGTTCTTCAGGTACTTGCGTCGTACCTTGTAAGCGAAATCCACAACCAGCCGTGATCAACACGGCTAAGCTTAGAAATAAGGTAATTAAATAACGCACATTGTCTCCTTATTAAATTAGCCGACAACCAGGTTTAATAGCTTGCCAGGCACGTAAATTACCTTACGGATATTCATACCTTCCAGGTATTTTGCTACACCATATTCTTGCGTTGCTAAAGCTAAAACAGAATCTTGTGATGCATTGATATCGACAGTAATACGTCCACGCACTTTACCATTAACTTGAATAATGACTAATTTAGTATCGTCTATTTTTGCTTGTTCGTCCGCAATCGGCCAAGGCGCATTATCGATATCTTCCTGGTGACCAAGTGCTTTCCACATCATAAAGCAGGCATGAGGAATAATAGGTGACAGCATCCGCACGATAGCCTCTAAAGATTCTTGGAGTAACGCACGATCCTGCTCACTGTCATGGGGGGCACGCGTCAGTTTATTCATAAACTCCATAATAGCGGCAATCGCAGTATTAAAGGCATAACGACGGCCGATATCATCGGTCACTTTAGCGATGGTTTTATGCAGATCTCGCCGTAAATTTTTCTGCTCTGGCGTGAGACTAGTGCTATCTAATGGCGCTGTTTTACCTTTTTGTGTATGTTCAAAAACCGTGCGCCAGAGACGACGAACAAAACGATTGGCACCTTCTACACTGGATTCTTGCCATTCTAAAGTTAGTTCCGGTGGAGCGGCAAACATCATAAATAGGCGGACCGTATCAGCTCCATATTTTTCTACCATTAATTGTGGATCGATGCCGTTATTTTTTGATTTGGACATTTTACTCATTCCGGTATAGAAGAGTTGATGTCCATGTTGATCGGTTGCTTTGACAATCTTACCTTTTTCATCGCGTTCAACCGTTGCATCAACAGGTGATACCCAAACCCGTTGTCCATTTTCACCCAAGTAATAAAAAGCATCGGCTAAAACCATTCCTTGACATAACAAGCGCTTAGCTGGCTCATCGGAATTAACTAAGCCAGCATCTCGCATTAATTTATGGAAAAAACGGAAGTACAATAGATGCATAATGGCATGCTCAATACCACCGATATATTGATCAACGGGTAGCCAGTAATTGGCCGCGGCCGGATCCAGCATTCCTTGCTCATAATTAGGACAAGTATAACGAGCATAATACCAGGATGACTCCATAAAGGTATCAAAGGTATCGGTTTCACGTAATGCCGCATGACCATTGATGTCGGTTTTGGCCCATTGGGGATCGGCTTTGATTGGACTTGTGATCCCATTCATCACAACATCTTCAGGTAAGATGACAGGTAGTTGTTCTTCTGGTACTGGCATAACAGAGCCGTCTTCCATGGTTACCATTGGAATGGGGGCTCCCCAATAACGTTGGCGAGACACGCCCCAGTCACGTAGACGATAATTAACTTTACGCTGAGCAGTACCTTGTGCAACCAGTTTATCGGCTATCGCATTAGCGCCTGTTTGGTTGTCCATACCACTAAATACGCCTGAATTGATTAGTGCATTTTTTTCAGTCAATGGACCAGTTTTTAGATCGGGGAGCCGGCCTTCATTATCAACAATAACTGCTTTAATTGGTAAATGATATTTACTGGCAAATTCCCAGTCGCGCTGATCATGCCCTGGAACCGCCATGACGGCGCCTGTACCATATTCCATTAATACAAAATTGGCTATCCAGATCGGAATTTTTTCATTAGTTAGCGGGTGAATTGCGAACAAATCGGTGGCGATACCTTTTTTTTCCATGGTTGCCATTTCAGCTTCAGCAACTTTGGTATTGCGACATTCATCAATGAAAGCGCTAAGTTTAGTATTTTTTTCTGCCGCGTTTTTTGCTAGCGGATGAGTGGCTGCAATAGCGAGATAAGTCACTCCCATAAAAGTATCAGGTCGCGTAGTATAAACAGTTAGTTTTTCATCCTTGCCTGCCAGTGCAAAGGTAATTTCAACCCCTTCTGAGCGGCCGATCCAGTTACGCTGCATGGTTTTAACTTGTTCTGGCCAGCCATCGAGTCTATCTAAATCATTGAGAAGCTCTTCAGCATATGCGGTAATTTTTATGAACCATTGGGGAATTTCTTTGCGCTCGACAGGAGTATCGCAACGCCAGCAGCAACCATCAATGACTTGCTCGTTAGCCAAGACCGTTAAATCATTTGGACACCAGTTAACGGCGGAGGTTTTTTTATAAACCAAACCTTTTTCATAAAGCTTAGTAAAAAACCATTGCTCCCAACGATAATACTCAGGAGTACAAGTTGTAATTTTTCGGCTCCAGTCATAACCAAATCCGAGCATTTTTAATTGATTTTTCATGTAATCAATATTGGCATAAGTCCAAGGCGCTGGGGCGGTATTATTTTTTACCGCCGCCCCTTCTGCTGGTAAACCGAAAGCATCCCAGCCGATAGGTTGCAGCACATTTTTGCCTAGCATGCGTTGATAACGAGAGATAACATCACCAATGGTATAGTTGCGAACATGGCCCATATGTAGTTGACCAGATGGGTAAGGTAACATTGACAGGCAATAGTATTTTTCTTTGTTATTATCTTCTAATACTTTAAATGTTTGTTTTTCTTCCCAACGACGTTGTACGTATTGTTCTATCTCTTCTGGTCGATATTGTTCTTGCATGATACCGATGTTCCTATGGCGAAAAATGCGGCATTAGCCGCGAATAAAATTGTGAATTATAGATCTGCATAGAATAGCGGATAATTGACCCTAACAACAACTATTGATGAATATTTAGTGGCCAGGCTAAATTAATTTTATCTAGACAAAAGTTCTGTAGATTCAAAGAGTAAAGTTTTAAATTATCCGTCTAGCCCGAATTAGGCCTTTTTTTATATTATTATTTAGCTAATTGGGCAACGGTTTTTGTCACCCAATAACGGATAGTTGAATTAATGTATGATCTTAGCAAGAAATTCTTTAGCACGTTCTGATTTCGGCGCAGCAAAGAAATCGTCTTTATTGCTATCTTCAATAATTTTTCCTTCGTTCATAAAAATCATTCGATGAGCAACTTTTTTAGCAAATCCCATCTCGTGAGTGACGACTATCATGGTCATGCCTTCATTAGCAAGCTTTATCATCACATCAAGTACTTCGTTGATCATTTCTGGATCTAATGCTGAGGTTGGCTCGTCAAATAGCATCGCAATCGGATCCATACAGAGTGCTCTGGTAATGGCAACGCGTTGTTGTTGCCCACCAGATAATTGAGCTGGAAATTTATTGGTGTGGTTAGCTAATCCAACTCGCTCTAATAGTTTTAAGGCGGTGCTTTCAGCGGTTTTTTTATCTCTGTTTAAGACCTTTATTTGTGCTAGTGTTAAATTTTCAATAATTGATAGATGAGGGAATAGTTCAAAATGTTGAAATACCATACCTACTTTTGACCGCAATTTAGCCAAATCGGTCTTTTTGTCATTAACATGAACATTATCAATATATATTTCACCGCTTTGAATTGGCTCCAAACCATTAATGGTTTTTATTAATGTTGATTTACCTGAACCAGAGGGGCCACAGATAACGACAACTTCCCCCTTTTTGACATCCATCGAACAATCAGAAAGCACCTGAAACTGTCCATACCATTTAGAAACATTTTTTAAAGAAATCATTAATAGTCCTTTTTCAGATAACTGACCAGCATAAATCTAAATAAATCAATAAAAAATCAAATTTTTTAACAAATAATAAATTATTATAATAAAAGAGAACATTAATTTAATGATAAATATTAATAAGCAAGATAAAACCGGATCATCGGTGGTTTAATCCATGATGATAATTAATATATGCTAAATTAGTTAATCTTCTTTTCGCTTAATAAAGCATGCCCATATAAGAAATAGAGTCACCAAGGCCCACATAGGCCAGTTACTCCAACGTGCATAAGGTGTAAGACCTGATGTTGGTGTTACCTCGGTATTTAATACTGAGCGAGTAAATTGAGGAAGTTTAGCCTGAATATCTCCATCGGCTGTGATCACTGCCGTAACACCGTTATTAGTGGCACGCAATAGTGGTCGGCCAAGCTCAAGCGCACGCATGCGCGCCATTTGAAAGTGTTGCCATGGGCCGATAGAATGGCCAAACCAGGCATCATTTGAAACTGTTAATAGAAAATCAGTATTTGATTTAAAGTTATCTCTGACTTGGGAGCCTAAAATAATTTCATAGCAGATAACGGCAGTTAAATGAATATTGCCAGCAGATAACTGCTGTTGCTCATAATCACCACGACTAAAACCTGACATGGGTAAATTGAATAAAGGGGCAATGGGGCGAAGAATATCTTCTAATGGCACAAATTCACCAAAAGGCACTAGGTGGTGTTTTTGATAACGGTTACTGGTTGGATATTGATAAGGTTTATTTTCTCCCAGCACAATAATACTATTAAAAAAATCACTCACGCCTTGTTTGCTTGGTTTGGCATCAACAATGCCAGTAATTAAGCGAGTATTTTGTAAGTGTAGTAGCTTATCTAATGAGGTTAGCCAAATGTAATTATCTAATTCGATCGAGGGTATAGCCGATTCAGGCCAAATAATGATATTAGCGTTGCCAAAATAAGGTCTGGATAGATCGAGATAGGTGCTAATAGTTTGTTCGAGAAATCCTGGTTGCCATTTTAAGCTTTGCGGAATATTACCTTGAACTAAAACAACTTGTGATTTCTTTTCTGCGACCGGTGTAAACCAGTGATAATTTTTAATTACTAGCGGTAAAAATAATAAGATCACGGCCGTGATTAACGGAATAACTCGACGTTTTATGCAAGCAAAAACCAAACAACTGCTAATAATCAGCAATAGCAAGGTTATCATCTCCACGCCAAATATCGGTGCAATGCCTTTAAGTGGCCCATCAATTTGGCTGTAACCAAATTGCAACCAAGGGAAACCAGTTAGTATCCAGCCACGTAAATATTCAGTTATTTGCCATATTGCTGGCGCGGCAAAAAAAAAGCGTGCAATATTAAGGCGTGAAAAGAATCTATTGAGCAGATAAGCAAATAGCGCGGGATAAAGTGATAAATAAGCCGCCAATAAGATAACTAAAAAGACATTAACCAGCAATGGCATACCGCCAAAATCGGCAATACTCACATAAACCCAGTTAATACCACTGCCAAATAAACCAATACCCCAGCAAAATGCTATCAAACTGGCTTGTTTGCTCGAGCGGGTAACAATTAGCAGTTGTAGGCCAAACAGAGAAAAAAGAGCGGCTAACCAAAAATCAAAAGGTGAAAAAGCCAGTGTTCCGCAGAGCCCGAAAAATAACGCGATCAAGGCTCGTAACCACTGACATTGATAGAGTGGTTTTTTTTTCATTAATGCTATTCTTCTACAAGATTTGGAATAGGTGCTTCATCAGGGATTTTTACCTGAACTTGAATGATTTTACGGCTATCAGCCATGGTAATTTTAAAGATATAACCATCAATCGTGATAATTTCACCACGCGCGGGCAAATGGCCGAATGCTTGCATCACCAAACCACCAATGGTATCAACTTCTTCATCGTTAAAGCGTGTGCCAAATGCTTTGTTGAAATCATCAATTTGGGTTAACGCACGAACAGAGTAAGCATGTTTGCTTAGTTGGCGAATATCAATGTCATCTTCATCATCATATTCGTCTTCAATCTCACCAACAATTAATTCAAGAATATCTTCGATGGTAACTAAGCCGGAAACACCACCAAATTCATCGATGACAATTGCCATATGATAGCGTTGTGAGCGAAACTCTTTTAATAACAGATCAACACGTTTACTTTCAGGTACCACTACGGCAGGGCGTAATACTTTATCAATATTGAAAGGTTCAGCATCGGTACGCATAAATGGCAGTAAATCTTTCGCCATCAATAGACCTTCAATATGATCTTTATCTTCACTAATTACTGGAAAACGAGAATGGGCTGAGTCGATAATTACATCAAGGCATTCATCTAACGATTGATTTCGTTTTAAGGTTACTATCTGCGAGCGTGGGATCATAATATCCCGAACACGTTCGTCAGAAATATTCATTACGCCTTCAAGCATTTCTCTGGTATCAGGATCAATAACATCTTTTTGTTCTGAATCACGAATTAGTTCAACTAAGTCATCACGATTTTTTGGTTCACCGTGAAATAATTGATTTAGGCGCCCGAAAAAACTCTTTTTCGAGTGATTGTCATTGTTGGTAGGATGGTCGTCGCTCATGGCGTTTTATTAATATTTCTCTCGGTAGTTAATCGTATCATACATTGTTTAGCATGAAATTAGCATTATGATCACGCTTTTTCATGCTGATAAGGATCAGGATAACCTAATTTTTGCATAATTTCAGTTTCTATTGTCTCCATTTCTTCTGCCTCAAAGTCATTCTGATGATCATAACCTAGTAGATGAAGACAACCATGTATTACCATATGCGCCCAGTGAGCATCTAAGGTTTTGTGTTGTTCAATGGCTTCTTTTTCAACTACTTGACGACAAATAACCAGATCACCGAGTAAGGGTAATGTAATATTATCTAATGCCTCAAATGGAAAGGATAGCACATTTGTTGGCTTATCTTTTCCTCGATAGGTCAGATTTAAATATTGGCTTTCTGTAATATCGACAATACGAATTGTAACTTCACTTTCAGCTTGAAATTGTGGCAGAAAAGACTCAAGCCAATGTTGGAATGTCGTTTCATCGGGTAAGCCATGATGATCGCTACAGGCAAGCTGGAGATCAAGAATAACGGATTGCAAGCTAATATCTCCCTTTTTATAGAGCGCCTGAAGGCTCTTTTTGTTGACGAAGTAACTGTTTGCGTTCTTGTTCTTTTGCTTCCCAATTTTCGTAGGCAATAACCACTTTTGCCACTATAGGATGACGTACTACATCATCACTATGAAAGAAATTAAAGCTAAGTTCTTTAACTTCAGAAAGTACTTCAATTGCGTGGCGTAAACCTGATTTATGGCCACGCGATAGATCAATTTGCGTTAAATCTCCAGTGATCACGGTTTTAGAGTTAAACCCGATACGGGTCAAAAACATTTTCATCTGTTCAATCGTGGTATTCTGGCTTTCATCAAGAATGATAAAAGCATCATTCAGGGTACGACCTCGCATATAGGCTAAGGGTGCGACTTCAATCACATTGCGCTCAATCAATTTTTCTACTTTTTCAAAACCAAGCATTTCAAATAAGGCATCATAAAGAGGGCGTAAATAAGGATCAACTTTCTGACTGAGATCACCTGGTAGAAAGCCAAGTTTTTCACCGGCCTCGACAGCTGGGCGAGTGAGTAGGATTCGACGTATTTCTTGTCTTTCTAAAGCATCAACAGCAGCTGCAACGGCGAGATAGGTTTTACCTGTTCCGGCGGGACCAATGCCGAAAGTAATGTCGTGGCTAAGCATATTAGCAATATATTGTGCCTGATTGGCTGTGCGTGGTTTGATAGCGCCTCGTTTGGTTTTAATGTTGATGAATTTATCGTAATTGCCAACATTTTCAACTGATTGTTCAACAAATTTACTTTCCATAATAGATAAGTGGATTTGTTCAGGGACAATGTCAGGGATAATGCCACGAATAGGGGCTGTATCAACATATAAACGGCGTAAAACATTACTAGCTGCGTTGATATTAAGTGGTTTGCCAATTAGTTTGAAACGGTTATTTCGACGATTAATTTCAATACCGAGTCTGCGCTCCAATTGCTTTATATTATCATCGAACGGCCCACAAAGGCTAATTAACCGTTGATTATCAGCCGGTTCTAAAAATATTTCGCTAGTGGCAATGTGTGAATTATCTTTTGGGGTCACAGAGTCTCTCTATTTAATATTAAGGTTGGTAATTTGCTACACCAAGATCATCTTCTTTACGTGTCCGAGCAATAACCGATTCGGGTGATTCTTGGCTCCTTAACGCCATGCTATCTTCATTTTTGACAACCTTTCCGCGCAAAGAATTGGCATAGACATCGACAATTTCGACATCGACAAACTTTCCGATCATATTTTGTGTACCTTCAAAGTTTACCACCCGATTATTTTCGGCGCGGCCAGAAAGTTCCATAATATTTTTACGGGAAGGTCCTTCAACCAGAATACGTTGAATGCTACCCAACATTGTTCGGCTATAATTCATTGCTTGCTGATTAATACGTTGCTGAAGTAGATAGAGGCGCTGTTTCTTTTCATCTTCACTCACATCATCAGGCAAATCAGCAGCAGGGGTACCCGGGCGTGGTGAGTAGATAAAACTAAAACTCATATCAAAATTAACATCAGCAATTAGTTGCATGGTTTTTTGAAAATCATCTTCTGTTTCACCAGGAAAACCAACAATAAAATCGGAACTAATGAGAATATCAGGTCGTGCTTTACGTAATTTACGGATAATACTTTTATACTCCAGGGCCGTATGTGATCTTTTCATCATTGTCAAAATACGATCTGAGCCGCTTTGAACGGGAAGATGTAAGAAGCTAACAAGTTCAGGGGTATCTTCATAGACAGCGATAATATCGTCGGTAAACTCAATTGGATGACTGGTGGTAAAACGGATGCGATCAACGCCATCAATGGCGGCAACCAGACGTAATAATTCCGCAAATGAACAAATGTTACCGTCAAAAGTTGCTCCACGATAGGCATTAACGTTTTGACCTAATAAGTGAATTTCACGTACTCCTTGCGCCGCTAACTGTGCGATTTCAAATAAAACATCATCACATGGTCGGCTTACCTCCTCACCCCGCGTGTAAGGCACGACACAAAATGAGCAGTATTTATTGCAGCCTTCCATAATGGAAACATAAGCGGAAGGGCCTTCTGCTCGAGGTTCCGGTAATCGATCAAATTTTTCAATTTCTGGAAAACTGATGTCGACAATTGGACTACGCGTACCTTTAACTTGATTGATCATCTCTGGTAGACGATGCAAAGTTTGTGGGCCGAAAATGATATCAACACTAGGGGCACGTTGACGAATGAAATCCCCCTCCTGTGAAGCGACACAACCACCAACTCCGATAATAATATCAGGATTAACCTCTTTTAAATTTTTCCAGCGTCCTAATTGATGAAATACTTTTTCTTGCGCTTTTTCACGAATTGAGCAGGTATTTAGTAGTAGAATATCGGCTTCTTCGGCAATCTCTGTTAATTGATATCCATGGGTGCTGTTGAGCAGGTCAGCCATTTTTGATGAATCATATTCATTCATCTGGCAGCCCCAGGTTTTAATGTATAGTTTTTTATTCGTCAACATTTTGTCTATCCGAAGTTTTCAGCAGCAAAATCTGTCATACTGAAAACATTATGTATTAAATTAGAAAATTTTGATATGTATTGTATTCGTTTGGAGCATCGCTGACCAGTATGTAGAATAGATTATTAGTAAATGACTTAAGAAAAATTAGCCCTACTATTAGATTGATAACTATTGATAGTTAAGATGATATGAATAAAGTAGATGAAAATTATGACATTGTCGTCGTTGGTGCGGGTATGATAGGTGCAGCTATGGCAATTGGATTAGCCAAAGAAGGTTGGCGGATCCTATTAATTGAACATATTAAACCTGCACCTTTCGATCCGTTAGCACAGCCTGATTTACGGGTTTCAGCGCTAAGTTGTACTTCCGTGGATCTACTTAAGCAACTTGGGGTGTGGAATAGTGTTTTAAAGATGCGGGTTGCGCCTTATCGAAGATTAGAAACATGGGAAGGAGATAATGCCCATGTGATGTTTGAAGCAAACAGCCTTGGTTTACCTGAACTGGGTTATATGGTTGAAAACCGTATTTTGCAATTGGCATTATGGCAACAATTTTCTCAATATCCCAATCTTACCTTGCTATGCCCCGCCAAATTGGTTGCAATGCAGCGTCACCATCAACAGTGGAAAATTACCTTAAATAACAACCAGCAATTTTTGGCAAATTTAATTATTGCTGCTGATGGTGCCCGTTCACAGGTGCGTTCTTTAGCTGGAATTGGTAGTAGTGGTTGGCAATATGGTCAATCATGTCTGCTTATTACGGTTAAGATGGAACAACCACAACAGGATATTACTTGGCAACAATTTTTTCCTTCTGGCCCGCGCGCATTTTTGCCTTTATTTGATCATTGGGCCTGTTTGGTTTGGTATGATAAACCTGCCCGAATTAGACAACTGCAAGCTATGTCTTTGGAGCAACTGAGGCAAGAAATTATGTCAGCTTTTCCAGCTCGCCTTGGCTCACTGCAAGTAGTTGCTAAAGGTAGTTTTCCACTAAACCGCCATCATGCTAATCGTTATGTTGACGAAGGGCTAGCGTTGATTGGCGATGCTGCTCATAGTATTAACCCACTTGCGGGGCAGGGCGTAAATCTCGGTTACCGTGAAGTTGATAGTCTATTAAAGGTGTTGATTGATGCCAAGGCGCATTTATTACCTTGCTATGCCCAAAACACTTTGCTGATTTATCAAAAAGATAGAATGCTAGATAATAAATTGATGCAGGCAGGCATGGATACTATCTATACACTGTTTAGTTCCCAATTAGCGGCTGTAAAATCTGGCCGAAATTTAGCCTTAATGCTAGTACAAAGACTAAATGGCGTTAAGAAAAGGGTACTAAAATATGCTTTAGGTTTATGAAATAAAGACAGTTATGGTTTTTTTGACTGCGGTATCGTCAAATCTTTTTTTTAGACTAACACCATGACAAAATTAATTAAATTGTGAGACGGATCAAAAAACCATCTTAACCTCCAAAGGGTACTCCCACCGACATAAGGTGGGAGGGGAATTTGGTCGGGCTTGAAAAGCCCG
>NZ_CAJCFU010000052.1:0-180954 GCF_903968575.1 Arsenophonus endosymbiont of Apis mellifera
AGGGTATGGCTGTTCGCCATTTAAAGTGGTACGCGAGCTGGGTTTAGAACGTCGTGAGACAGTTCGGTCCCTATCTGTCGTGGGCGAAGGAAGATTGAGGGGGGCTGCTCCTAGTACGAGAGGACCGGAGTGGACGCACCACTGGTGTACAGGTTGTCATGCCAATGGCATCGCCTGGTAGCTAAGTGCGGAAGAGATAACCGCTGAAAGCATCTAAGCGGGAAACTTGCCTCAAGATGAGTCTTCCCTGACAGTAATGTCCTATAAGGGGTGTTCGAGACGAGGACGTAGATAGGCTGGGTGTGTAAGCGTAGCGATACGTTGAGCTAACCAGTACTAATGACCCGAGAGGCTTAACCTGACAACACCGAAGGTGTTTTGAGAAGAGAGAAGAGATTTTAGCTTGTTCAGAGATTGGTGCCTGTAAGCGGTTACGGCGCTAGAAGTCAACGGGCGAGATGGCCTGCGCATAGCGAGAGGCAGCCGAGATGAGCGCCCGAGGCAGTAGCGTAACGAAACAGGATAGCGAAAAAAGAATTTGTCTGGCGGTAATAGCGCGGTGGTGCCACCTGATCCCATGCCGAACTCAGAAGTGAAATGCCGTAGCGCCGATGGTAGTGTGGGGTCTCCCCATGTGAGAGTAGGGAGCTGCCAGACGTTAATTATGTTTAAAAAGCCACCTAAGGGTGGCTTTTTTTATCTGAAAAATAGCTATATTCAATATAAAATTTGCATAACAGTTTTAATACTGATGCAATTTCTTTATCGATAATACAAGTGATATTTATATTAATTTTAATACTTACATTAATACATAATTAATTATATAAATTATCTTATGGTATATTTATTTGATATTAGAAATATTATTATTCTATTTTTTTAACAAAATTGAGTGCCTAAACATTTATCTATTGAATATTTGATATAAGATTAAATAACCTCAATAAAAGGATAATGATTAAGGTAAACATATGTTAGCTGAACCTATGCTAAGTATTGTTGTTGCTATATTTAATGGCGAACCATTTTTACCAAAATTTTTTAATTGTCTGGAACAACAAAAATTAGAAAATTGGGAGCTTATTTTAGTCAATGATGGTTCAACGGATAATAGTGCTTTACTATTAGAGGAATGTAGAGAACGATTCCCAAATACTAAGATTTTACATCAGGAAAATCGCGGGGTATCTGTCGCACGAAATATAGGAATGAATATGGCGACAGGTAAATATATAGCCTTTCCGGATATTGATGATGTCATTCATGAAGGTATGTATAACCGTTTATTAACATTGACAAAGTTGGGTAATTTAGATGTGGCGATGTGTAATGGTACTTATGTTTATATGGATGGCTCACCCTCTAAATTAATTTTTCCTTTAAAGAAAGTTCCATCGACAGGCATAATTTCAGGAATTGAATGGTTACAAAAAGGTTTAAGCTCAGGTAAATTTTTACACGTTACTTGGCTGAATATTTATAAGTTAAGTTTTATTCGTGAACATCAGTATCAGTTTGAACCGCAACTTCATCATCAAGATATCCCTTGGACAACAGAAATATTACTTAATGCAAAACGCGTTCAGTTTATCAATGAATCTTATTATGATTATTTTATTCATAGTAAATCAGTATCTCATTCATTATGTGGCGATGCTTTACGCGTGCGTAAGGTTAATACTTATTTAAAAATTATTGATATGCTAATGGATATTTACAAAAAATATCCTAATGCGGTAAATCAAACACCCGCTTATTGGTGGCAGATTGGTAAGGAAGGTTTTGGGGTTGTGTTGTCTATTCAAGCAATTGAATCGCCAAAAATTAAATACGAGATGGTTAAGCGCTTTTTTGACGAAGGATATTGGCAAATTACTTGGCAAAATGCGACAACCTTAAAATTAAAATGGCGCCTGAGTCGGCGTTATTTAAAGCTAAAATCGTTACTTAAATACAAATCGTAATGATATGCAAATAGAGATTGTGGTAATGAGAAAATAGCATTCCCCTTATTATTATATTGAGAATAAGCTGGTGATATTGTTATTAAACTTATACCAGAGTTTAGAATTCTTAGATTGACAAATGTGATGGGTTTAATGGATCAAATGTTTTTTTACTTTATAATTAAATATTCTATGGATATTAAATAAATTTCCCAAGTAATGGATAATGTTTGCCACTGTTTGTTTAAACAAGCAGTGGCAATTTTTTGTATCAGCATTAAAAGAAAATTGATATTATTTTTATTAAAATAAAAAATAACATTTTCTAGTAAATAATTTAAATTAAGCGATAAAATGGCTGTAAATGCTAATATAGAAGAGTCAATATTAATATAATGAGTTATAGACAAATAGCATGGATAATTAATGTTAACATTACTTGAATTATTATCATCTGTGGCTTTGTTGGTATGGGGCACATATATTGTCCGAACCGGTATTATGCGGCTTTTCGGTACCGATTTACGCCGAATATTAGGCCAAAGTATCGGAAAAAAATCGCGCGCATTTTTAGCGGGTATGGCGGTTACTGCTTTAGTGCAAAGTAGTAATGCGACGGCACTATTGGTTATTTCATTTGTAACGCAAGGTTTAATTTCTATCACGCCAGCTATGGTTATTATGTTGGGTGCAGATGTTGGTACCGCCATAATGGCCCGGGTGTTAACTTTTGATTTGGCATGGTTATCACCCTTGTTAATTTTGTTTGGTGTTATTACTTTTCTTAGTCAGAAAAAAAATCGGGTTGGTCAATTAGGGCGAGCTGCCATAGGATTAGGACTCATTTTATTAGCTTTACAGCTTATTGTTAGTTCAGCAACGCCGATTACCCATGCATCCGCTATCCAAGCAATTTTTACTTCTTTAAGAGGTGATATTATCTTAGCACTATTCGTTGGTGCTATATTTGCTATGCTCACTTATTCTAGTTTGGCGGCGGTTTTATTAACAGCCACATTAAGCGTGGCAGGACTCGTTCCGCTTTATATTAGCCTAGCGATTGTTATTGGCTCAAATATCGGTAGTGGTTTCTTAGCTATGATAAGCAGTAGTCGGCAAAGCGGATCAGCACGACAGGTGGCTTTAGGCAGTTTGTTGTTCAAACTCATCGGTGCAATAGTGGTTTTACCCTGGATTACACAAATAGCCGCTTGGCTAGAACATTATAATTTTAATCCGTCTGAAGTCGTGATCTATTTTCATGTGTTTTATAATTTACTGCGTTGCTTAGTTATGCTGCCCTTTGTTGAATTCATGTCACGTTTATGTCAACGTCTTATCCCTATTTCGCCTGTAGAGGTTGAGATTTTTGCACCCCGCTATTTAGACAAGGCGGCGTTGGAAACACCTTCATTAGCCATTGCTAATGCGGTAAGAGAAACATTACGCATGGGGGATATCGTTGAGCAAATGGTTCAACGTTTGGCTGAAGTTTTAAATGGCAATAAAATTCAGCGGCGTTATATTACGCATCTGGAAGAAGAGATCGATATGCTCCATAGTAGTATTAAACTTTATTTGGCTCAAATTCAGCAAAATGAATTAGGAGAAGCCGATTCTCGTCGCTGGGCAGAGATTATTGATACTGCTCTGAATTTACAGCAATCAGCCACCATCATCAATCGTATGGCAACTGACGTGGTCAAAAAAATATTTGGCAAACAAAACTTTTTCTCGCCTGAAGGAACTAAAGAGCTAAATACGCTTATGGAACGGTTACAGAATAATTTAAGTTTAGCAATGTCGGTATTTGTCTCTGGAGACATAGATAATGCGCGTCGATTACGAAGAGCTAAACATCGATTCCGGTTATTAAATCAACGTTATGCTTATGCACATGTTGAGCGCTTACATAAACGAAATATGCAAAGTTTAGATACCAGTAACCTACATGTTAGTTTACTTGGTGATATGAAACGATTGAATTCGCTTTTTTGTGCGATTGCCTATCATGTACTAGACGGTGTAAGCGAAAGTCGAGCCGAACAAATTAATCTGGAAAACGATAAAAATATATAATTAATTATTTAAATATTAATTTGAAGCCAATGAATGCCAATAAGCGCAGAATGATTTAAACCGTTATCTTTATCGCATCTTGTTATTTAAACTAATTATTTACTTATGCTATATAAAATTGCAGTTAAATATTGCTACCTATTTTCATTCTCATCTCAAATTCATTTAAAACGAAAGAGGTAACAATATTGTTCAGATAGTTAATTATTTTGCTAGAAATTTATCGTATTAGATTTAACGAAATTTGCTGGCTTGATAAATTTTAAATTTACCTGTTTGGGCAAGTATTTCATGGCGACCAAAAGCTTTATCTAACCAATTAGGGTAGGGTAAGAAGGCGTTGGCAACCATTCTAAATTTTCCACCTGATTTTAGATAACTTGGTGCTTGTTTGATGATGGTTTCAGCGGCTGAATAATCTGTTTTTAATCCATCATGGAACGGCGGATTGCAAATTATCCAGTCGTAACTATCTTCAATCATAGAGTAGATATCACTGGCTATAACATGGCCAGTTAAGCCATTTATTTTTAAGGTTTCAATAGATGATGTGATCGCTGCTGCATGGGTATCGCAAAGCGTTAATTTTATGTTAGGATTTTTTTTGCCAATAACCGTGCCTAGTACACCACAACCGGATGCCATATCCAACAACTTACCTTTTATTGGCGTCTGGAATGTAGAAAGAAGTAATTGACTACCTGTATCCAGCGCTTGCTGGCTAAATACACCAGGCAGAGTTTTGATAGTAATATCAGCTACCTTATAGATATTCCACCAATCAGGCAAATGAAATGAGGGTTGCTTTTCTAGCTGGCAATAGTAGAGGCTACAGCGCCGTGCTGCATCAACTTTACGTACACAACCTATTTCTTTTAGAATTTTATCGACGCTATTTACCCCACTACGATTTTCACCAACAATAAAAATATCACTACCTATTGGTAGAACTGAACATATATTTTGTAGTTGGAAATTGGCTTCTTGTTTGTTTTTGGGCCAAAAATAGATCAGAGTATTAAATTGTGTTGCTACTGCTTTTTCAAGTGTTAAGTCATAATGGGCATTTTCGCCTAGTGCTTTGTTAAATGATAACCAGTAGTGGTATTGATTAGTTAAAATATGTAAAATTTCAGCATTAATTTGTGAGCTAATATTATCTTGCAAGTTACCAGCGATTAAAACACGACGGCCGATAAAATATTCATTATGGCGTAAAATCACTTCACTAGCGGGCGTCAGTGAAGACATAAATTTTGGCTCCTGTAGTAGAAATTAAGTTTCTTTTTATCAACTAGCTATAAAAGGAAAAAATTCGCCGCGTGGCGCAAAAATATCGCTCATAAAATCGGTAATTTTGATAAATTCGTGAGATATGAACTTATTAGTAGGATTATATCACTATTATGAGACTTCAATCCAATAGTTACTTGTTGTCTAATATTTGGTGTTCATGTTGTCCCTTGATAACTTAATAAGTTGTACATTGTTCTTGTTTGATTTAAGGTCTAAATTCAGCAAATAAAATGTTACTAGCAAGCGACAGTAATTGTGCTTATATTGCTATGTCTTGCAATGTTATTATTTTGATTTATCTAGCTCTGTTTGCTAAGGTGCGCGTTATATTTGTGGTGGAGTAGTTTGATGACGATTAGAGATCAATTACTAAAGCATATGGGAATTATGCAATGGACATTACGCAATCCGACGGTACTGCGTGGTGAACATGCGGTGTCTATTCCTGATTCTACCCAATTACTTATCATCGCTGATGAGCGCATTGATTTAGACAACCATTTTGTCAAAGATATTTTACGAGCGATGATGATAGACAGTTGTCAGGTATGTTGTCTATTAACCAAAGAGGTATCGCTGCTACCAAAAGAAGTTCTTTGGCCCTGTTGGATCCTAGGCAGGCAATTAGCTGTTAGTTCAAAAAAATGGGTTATCCATACTTTGCCATTGCAAGAGATTTACTTTAATCCGCAGTCAAAACGCGCTTTGTGGGCGCAAATATGCCAGTATGAAAATAATTTCGAATTTAGAACAAACTGATTTAGTCTCTGCTTTTGCTATTGAAAAAATGAGTCATACTTTTCCCTGGAGTGAAAAAGTTTTTTACAGTAATCAAGGCAAACAATATATTAATTTAAAAATCAGTCTAGAAAATCGATTAATTGGTTTTGCCATCACACAATATCTGCTTGATGAAGCTACACTATTTAATATTGCTATTCATCCTGATTATCAAGGTCAAGGTTGTGGTGAGTATTTATTACGTTATTTAATCGATCAATTGGTAAGCAAAAATATTCAAACTTTGTGGTTGGAAGTCAGACAATCAAATCATGCGGCAATTCACTTATATGAAAAACTGGGTTTTCATATTGTCACAATAAGAAAAAATTATTATCCAGCAGCAAAAAAACGGGAAGATGCAGTGGTTATGGCGTTAACTATTTTGCCTGCTTTATAAATTAGAAATACTCCAATTAAGATAAAAAAAATGGTTTATATTCGATAATAGTACCATTGATAGGCGCTATTAAGTGGGAACTTGCATGGCAATATTAGCTTAATAGAGTCTATTTGTAATGAAACAACATAGAGAAATTATCCCACTTTTTTATAAAAAATTTAAATGCATTGGTGATCAGTGTTTATCTCATTGTTGCCGTGGCTGGACGATTAATGTTGATAAAAAAACACATAAAAAATATAAAACCGCCCATCAAATTGAAATTAAAGAGATCACGGATAAACATCTAATAAAATATCCTAATGGCACAGGTACTAACAATTATTCTTATATCGCCATGAATGAAGAAGGTAATTGTCCTTTTTTCGGGCATGATAAATTGTGTGGGATATATAAAACATTAGGCCCCAGCGCATTAAGTCATACTTGTCAGACTTATCCACGCTCAAAAACTCAACTGGATGGCTATACGCAACATTCTTTAAGTTTTTCTTGTCCAGAAGTGGTTCGTTTAGTGTTATTTCAGCCAGATTCGATGCAATATGAAGAAAATACAGTGATTGAAAATGTTAAAATTACTGAAAAACGCGTGATTGATCAGACTAGAGTAGTTACGCAAGAACATCAATTGATACAACTATTTTGTAGTCATTTGATTATGGCAGATAGTCCTTTTATTGAGGATAATCTCTATGCCCTTGCTCAATTTATGGTGTTTTTACAATCAATAGATTATCAAGTAGAGGCCAATTGTAGCCAAGTAGAAAGTATATTTATGTCGTTAGTGGAAAAATTAACAAATGGAGAAATATATCAACAAAGAAAACAAATTACCTCTTCAGCCAGGCATCAATTAAAGTTTTCTTTATTACTTATAATGCTACGTTTTTTTACTGTTACAGATCGTTCTAAACATTATTTATTACCCGCTTTTACCAATACCATGCACTTTTTTGGTTTAGAGTCAGAATCACTCAATGAGGACATGCTAGCTAATTGGAAAAAATTGGATGATGAATGGCAAAAGATCTTGTCAAGTAGTTGTTTAGCTGAACCGCAGGTGTTGAAAAACTATTTTCTTTATCGAATATATGACGAAAAATTTGGCTTATATGATTTGAAGCAGAGTTTACGCTCACTTTATTATTGTTTTACTGATTATTTTTATATTAAAACATTACTGTCGGTTCAATCAATTTATGATATTGAGGTATCGATGGAAAGTATTCAATTAATGTTTTGTCATTATTCGACCGTTACTCAGCACTCTATTAATTTACGCCAGCAGCTTGATGAATTAATTGATAAACTTAATTTTGGTGATGATTTATCTTGTTTATTATTATTAAATTAGCGACTTTTTATTGGTAACATTTCCCCAATGCCATCTTTATTGATGGCATTTTTATATTATTTCAGATTTTTATTATGTAATAATTATCTTTATATTAATCACTCTACTAAAGATGAATAATATTAACTTATTTATCAAAAATTTAATTAATTGAAATTGTTATATCAATGAATTTAAGTTACTTGTTATATAATATTTTTTTGCTTACCTTTTTCAACTTCAATTATTCAATTATGAAGATCTCAATTTTATAATTAATTACTCTGATTAAAGTAGCCGGATATATTTTTATCATTAAATTAACTTACTAAGGGGAGATCATGGAGACGAAATATCCCTATTATTTTAGTTCACGGATTATTTGGTTTTGATAGCATAGCGGGTTATCCATGTTTTTGCTATAGAAAATCGATTGAAAAAACAGGGCATAATGTGTTTTCATCTTTATTGTCTGACGTTAATTCAAATGAAGTAAATGAAGAGCAATTATGGTTTTACAACAATGTACGTAAAAGAAAGCTAAGTCGCCGCGAGAAAGTCAACTTGATTGTTTATAGTCAAGATGCTTTATTTGCACGCTATTTTGCTGCCAACTATTCAGCCAGTATTGTTTCCGTAACCTCAATGAATGGTGTTAATCATGATTCTGAAATAGCGGATCTTATTATAAAAGTATTAATACCAGATAAATTAACCGAACCGGGGGTTGTTAGTACCGCAAAAAATATTTTCACATTTATTTTTTTTATATCATTAGGTACATTAAAACCGCAAGATCAAATTGCTGGCGCCTTTTCAAAGCAATATGATATATCCACCATTTATGTCAATCATTCCCAGATGTCAGCGAAAAAAAGTTTATAATATTTTATGCAGTGAAAATAAAACATTGTCAATTGTAATAAAAGTATTAGTCGCTTATTTTATAAATTTACTTTAAATATGAAACGTCTATTATAAGAATAATATGTTAATATTTAACCTATTTTGTAATAGGTATTTTATTGATAGCTTTATTTATTTGAGCATGTATAGATATATACTTATATTGATAAAATTTTATAAGATAATAAGTATGTTAATTAGATAATTTATCTCTAGCTAAAAACAATTGTAGATCTTTTTTATATTTAATTTCGCCGACTAACTAAAAAATGTTTTTTAATTAGATGGTAATTGTTTTCAAAGTGGCTTTGTCGGTGTAGAATTTTCGCCAATTTTTATACATCACGTTGTGTATGCTGGGTAGTTATAATGAAAGAGAATAGTTTTTGTCAGAAAATAGCACAGCGGAGAACCTTTGCTATTATTTCTCACCCTGATGCAGGGAAAACCACGATCACAGAAAAAGTGCTATTGTTTGGCCAAGCTATTCAAAAAGCAGGCACAGTGAAAGGTCGTGGTTCGAATCAACATGCAAAGTCTGACTGGATGGAAATGGAAAAGCAGCGGGGAATTTCAATTACCACTTCGGTAATGCAATTTCCTTATCAAGATTGTTTGATTAATTTGCTTGATACGCCAGGACATGAGGATTTTTCGGAAGACACTTATCGTACTTTAACGGCGGTCGATTGTTGTTTAATGGTGATTGATGCGGCTAAAGGTGTTGAAGATCGCACGCGTAAATTGATGGAAGTAACTCGGCTGCGTGATACCCCTATTTTAACCTTTATGAATAAATTAGATCGTGATATTCGCGACCCAATGGAATTAATGGATGAGGTTGAAAGTGAATTAAGTATTGCTTGTAGCCCGATTACTTGGCCAATTGGTTGTGGTAAGTTATTTAAAGGGGTCTATCATCTTTATCGTGATGAAACCATTTTATATCAAAGCGGACAAGGACATGCTATTCAAGAAGTCGTTATTATTAAAGGATTAAATAATAACGAATTGGATAAAGTCATTGGTGATGACTTTGCTGCTCAGCTACGCGAAGAGCTTGAGTTAGTCAAAGGGGCTTCTCATGAATTCGATTTAGACGCTTTTTTGCAAGGCAAATTAACACCGGTCTTTTTTGGTACCGCTTTGGGTAATTTTGGTGTTGATCATATGTTAGATGGTTTGGTCAATTGGGCTCCAACACCGATGCCGCGCCAGGCTGATAGTCGTATTGTTAATGCCCAAGAAGAGAAATTTTCTGGTTTTGTATTTAAAATACAAGCTAACATGGATCCAAAACATCGTGATCGGGTGGCTTTTTTACGCATCGTGTCTGGTAGCTATCAAAAAGGTATGAAACTTCATCAAGTACGAAATAAAAAAGAGGTCGTTATTTCAGACGCACTCACTTTTATGGCAGGTGATCGTTCTCATGTTGAAGAAGCATTTCCGGGTGATATTATCGGCTTGCATAATCATGGCACTATTCAGATCGGTGATACTTTTACCCAGGGAGAAGCGTTAAAATTTACCGGTATTCCCAATTTTGCGCCTGAACTCTTCAAGCGCATCCGTTTACGTGATCCGTTAAAACAGAAACAGTTACTTAAAGGATTAGTTCAGTTATCCGAAGAGGGGGCTGTCCAGGTATTTCGCCCTTTAGCCAATAATGATCTTATTGTTGGTGCCGTAGGTGTGCTTCAGTTTGATGTGGTGGTGGCTCGTTTGAAGAGTGAATACAACGTTGAAGCTATTTATGAGCCGGTAAATGTGTCAACCGCACGCTGGATCGAATGTGATGATGTGAAAAAATTAGAGCAATTCAAACGGAAAAATGAACAGAATCTAGCTTTAGATGGTGGTGACAACCTCAGTTATATTGCTCCAACGATGGTAAATCTTAACTTAACCAGTGAGCGATATCCTGAAATTCGGTTCTGTAAAACGCGTGAGCATTAATTAATCGCATATTGATTTTTTATTACATTACCCTCACTTGTTATTAGTGGGGGGTATGTCTATTCTTTAGTTGTTGTATTTATTGATTTCTCCCAAACTTTTGAGGCAACAAAAATTTCAGTATTAAACACAATAGTAGATATTGAATAGCAGACTTTATTTTAAGGGTCTACTATCAGTTTTAGGGGAAAGCAATATGGGAAGACATATACCAATTACATTGGGGAATATTAAGCCTATAGCCTTCGACGATAATGCACCAGATCTGGGCAAAATAGCATTAGTCTGTGAGGGGGGTGGGCAACGCGGTATTTTTACCGCAGGTGTTTTGGATGAATTTCTCCGTGTTGGCTTCAATCCATTTGACATCATGGTAGGGACATCGGCAGGAGCGCAAAATTTATCGGCCTATCTTTGTCAACAACGCGGTTATGCCCGGAAAGTAATTACTGATTATACCACTAAATCTCAGTTTTTTAGTCCATTACGTTTTATTCGTGGTGGCCATATGATTGATTTAGATTGGCTAATTGAGATTACTTCCCGTGAATTACCCCTTGATTTCTCTACAGGATTGTCCTGTTTAGATAGTGGACGTCAATTTTTAATTAGTGCATGTCGCTATGAAGATTTTAGTCCGGTTTATTTTCAACCTACGCAAGATAGCTGGTTAGATATTATTCGGGCGTCAAGTGCTATCCCTGGATTTTATCGTCAGGGGGCGGTATTTAATGGTCAACTTTACCATGATGGCGGTATAACTGCTTCAATTCCTGTTGAAGAAGCTTATCGCCGTGGCGCAAAAACAATTGTGGTGATTAGAACAGTTCCTTCGGGAATTTATTATACATCCGAATGGTTAAAAAGGATGACACGCTGGCTGGAACACCGCAATATACGGCGCATGGCTAAGATGATCAAAGTACATATTAAAAGCTACCAACAAACACAGAAATTTATTGCTGCGCCACCACCAGATATCCAAATTTTTGAAATTTATCCACCGAAACCTTTAATGAGTTGTGCATTAGGTAGCCGTGCTGCAAACTTAAATAGTGATTATCATATTGGACGTCAATGTGGCCGATATTTTTTAACCAGTTTAAGAGACTATTTTGCTTCTAATGATGCCGCATCTTATCCCTATTCTATTGAAAATAATCAAATGGTTAATTCGGCATCTTTGTCTGCTAATATGACTTCGAATCAGCAAGATGAAGAACCTAAATCCGGTGATGAAGGATTAGTCATTGATGTTCGTTGACACCCATTGTCATTTTGATTTTCCTCCTTTTATCCATGATATTGAAGATAGCTTTTTGCATGCCGCAAAAGTTGGCGTGACCGATATCATTATCCCGTCAGTGGGTATTGAGAATTTAGAGCGAGTATATTCACTGGCACAACAACATCCGCATTTATATGCCGCATTAGGTTTTCATCCTTTGTATATTGCAAATTATTTACCGGATCATTTTACTAAATTAGTGGCATTATTGCAGCAAAACAGCAATAAATGTGTTGCTATTGGTGAAATAGGTTTAGATTATTTTGTTACTAATGCTGCGATTGATCAACAACAAACATTGCTGATCCAGCAATTAAAGTTGGCTAAACAATATGAGTTACCGGTTATTCTACATTCGCGTAAAAGCCATGATCACTTAGCTGCTTTATTAAGACGATTTGATGTGCCGAAAAAGGGAGTTATTCATGGATTTGCGGGCAGTTTATCGCAAGCGAATGCTTTTGTCCGTTTAGGCTATTTTATCGGTATTGGTGGTGTTATCACTTATGAGCGGGCTAAGAAAACTAGAGCAGTAGTTGCGCAATTGCCACTAACGTCATTAGTACTTGAAACTGATGCGCCTGATATGCCATTAGCCGGATTTCAGGGCCAGGTTAATCGTCCCGAAAGAATACATTTGGTATTTGAGACACTATGTAACCTGCGACAAGAGCCAGCAGAGGAAATTGCAGCACAGCTTTATAACAATAGTTTGCAACTATTTAATATCAAAAAAAAGGCAGAATAATATTGGTTAATACTCATATTAATAAGGCATTTAATTATAAAATGATGTTTATTTCGATAATTTTTGCTGGCAAAATCGCTTTTCGTAAGTGATATGTGTCGCAAAATTTATTTTTTCGTGATTTTTCGTTATGATTATTTGCGATACGGACTGCAAGTTATTAATGCAAAATCGATATAATGTCTGCGCATTACACTGACAGTTTATTTTTTAAACAATAGAAATTTTTCATTTGAAATAAAATATACAGGGATATTATTCATGCAACTCATTATGAGCCTGCTAGGGATGGTAGTATTGATTTTTATCGCTATCATTTTTTCCAGTAACCGCCGAGCAATTAAATTCCGTACCGTATTTGGTGCTTTTATTATTCAAATGGCAATGGGAGCATTTGTTCTCTATGTCCCTGCCGGTCGCCGTACTTTAGAAACCGTGTCTGATGCAGTTTCTAGTGTGATTGGTTATGGACAAGTTGGTATGGATTTTATCTTTGGTGGTTTGGTCTCCAATAAAATGTTTGAACTGTTTGGCGGTAGTGGTTTTATTTTTGCCTTACGGGTTTTACCGGTCATTGTTTTCTTCTCCTCATTAATCGCTGTGCTTTATTATCTTGGTATTATGCAGTTTTTTATCAAAATGTTAGGTGGACTTTTGCAATGGATATTAGGCACCTCACGCACTGAGTCGTTATCGGCTACCGCTAATATTTTTGTCGGTCATACTGAGGCGCCTTTGGTTGTCAGACCCTACATTGCCACAATGACAAACTCTGAGCTGTTTGCTGTTATGTGTGGTGGATTAGCTTCTGTTGCTGGCTCGGTATTGGCCGGCTATGCGCAAATGGGGGTGCCAATGGAATATCTGATCGCAGCATCTTTTATGGCAGCACCTGGCGGATTGTTATTTGCCAAATTAATGGTACCGGAAACAGAGAAAACTCATGATGCCGTCAATATGGTCACAGTGGCCACTGGCGAAGAGCGGCCAGTTAACATTATTGATGCCGCCGCCGCCGGTGCCTCTTCCGGTATGCAACTTGCTTTAAATGTCGGTGCGATGTTGCTGGCATTTGTTGCATTGATAGCTTTGCTTAATGGCATTTTGGCGGTGATTGGTGGCTGGATCCATATACCAGGCTTATCATTAGAATTGATCTTAGGCTGGATTTTTGCGCCAATCGCCTACTTGATTGGTATACCCTGGCATGAAGCGACAATTGCCGGTTCATTTATCGGGCAAAAATTAGTGGTCAATGAATTTGTTGCTTATATGAACTTTGGCGAATACTTAAAACCTGATAGCGAGGTGATTGCCGCAGGCAAGCAAGTACTTTCTCAGCATACTAAAGCAATAATCTCTTTTGCATTATGTGGGTTTGCTAATTTGGCTTCCGTAGCCATATTACTGGGTGGGTTAGGTGGAATTGCCCCAAATCGACGTAAAGATGTTGCTCGGTTAGGTTTGAAAGCGGTTTTAGCCGGTTCGTTATCCAATCTAATGAGTGCCACCATTGCTGGCTTCTTTTTATCGTTAGCGACAATGTAACCTAATAAGCCTGGTATATAAACGGTTGTTTAAACACTGAAGCAACAATGTGATTAGCTTTAGAGAATTATATGATGGAATTAAAACTTGCAGCACAACGTGCATTAAACTTGATGGATTTAACTCTGCTAAATGATAACGATACTGATGAACAAGTAAAGATATTATGCAATCAAGCAAAAACCGCCCGAGGAAATACAGCTGCGATATGTATTTATCCTCGCTTTATTCCATTGGCACGTAAGATTTTAACTGAACAAAACACTCCGAGTATTCGAATTGCAACAGTAACTAATTTTCCATTTGGCGGGCATGATATCGCGATTGCATTAGCTGAAACTCAAGCCGCTATTGCTTATGGCGCAGACGAAGTTGACGTTGTTTTTCCTTATCAAGCGTTAATAGCCGGTAATAAGCAAATTGGTTTTGAGCTGGTTAAAGCGTGTAAGGAAATGTGCCTAACCAGTAGAGTATTACTGAAAGTTATTATTGAAGCCGGTGAATTAAAGCAGGCAGCTCTTATTCGTCAAGCGACAGAAATTGCCATTACTGCCGGTGCTGATTTTGTTAAGACTTCAACGGGTAAGGTAGCGATAAATGCCACCCTTGAGAATGTTGAAATTATGCTTAAGGTTATTCGAGATATGGGCGTTGCTAACCAGGTGGGTTGTAAGGTGGCAGGTGGCGTTCGCGCGGTAGAGGATGCAGCTCAATATCTGGCATTAGCCGATCGCATCATGGGAAAAGAATGGGTGGATATTCGTCACTTTCGTTTTGGTGCATCAAGTTTATTGGCTAGTTTATTAAATACATTAGGATGTCAAATAGATAATTTTGCTGGCGACTATTAGTTTTTATTGCTCTCTTTAAGCAGTGTTTCAGTAATTATTGGCTGGCAAAAAAATGAAAATATCTTTTTTAATAATTTGTGAAAATAATCGCTAATAAAGCAGTTTTTAAATACTAGCATTGATTAGTATTTTTATTTATTGACGCTAGTGAAAAGTTATTCTGAACTCGAATTATGGAATGCGTTATTTTTTGTTTAATAATGGATTAATTGAATTTGAACTAACCAAGGGTAGTTATGAAACGTGTATTTATTATGGTTCTTGATTCTTTTGGTATCGGTGCTACACCTGACGCTAATAGATTTGGCGATGCTGGCGCGAACACGTTAGGGCATATTGCGGCCGCTTGTGCACAAGGGAAGGCGGATAAAGGTCGTAAAGGGAAACTCTATTTGCCTAATTTAACACTTTTAGGGTTAGGAAAAGCTGCTGAGGGATCATCAGGAACATTTCCAATCGGCCTGGATGAAGATGCTGAGATTATCGCTGCCTATGGTTATGCGAGTGAGTTATCTTCCGGCAAAGATACTCCATCAGGTCATTGGGAGATTGCCGGGGTACCAGTTTTATTTGAATGGGGATATTTTGCCCAGGAAAAAAATAGTTTTCCGCAACAATTATTGGATAAGCTTGTTGAAGAAGCCAATTTGCCTGGTTATCTGGGAAATTGCCACTCTTCTGGTACAGTGATCTTGGATCAATTAGGTGAAGAGCATATGAAAACAGGCAAACCTATTTTCTATACTTCAGCCGATTCAGTGTTTCAGATAGCCTGCCATGAAGAGACTTTTGGGGTTAAAAATCTTTATCAGCTTTGTGAGATTGCGAGAAAGACGCTGGATGATGGCGCTTATAATATCGGGCGGGTTATTGCTCGACCTTTTATCGGCAATAAAGCGGGCTGTTTTGAGCGTACAGGTAATCGGCGAGATTATTCCGTTGAACCCCCCGCACCAACTGTCTTGAAAAAACTGGTGGAAGAAAAAGCTGGCGAGGTAGTTTCAATTGGCAAAATTGCCGATATTTATGCCAATGTAGGCATTACTAAGCAAGTAAAAGCAACAGGTATTGAAGCACTATTTGCAGCGAGCATTGAGGAGATCAAAAAAGCGGCCGACAATACTATTGTATTTACTAATTTTGTTGATTTTGATTCCTCATATGGACATCGTCGTGATGTTGCAGGTTATGCGGCTGGACTTGAGTTATTTGATCGCCGTTTACCTGAAATGCTGGAGTTAATTGAAAACGATGATATTTTGATTATTACTGCTGATCATGGTTGTGACCCGACTTGGCGAGGAACTGATCATACGCGAGAAAATATACCTATTTTAATTTATGGTCCGAAAATAAAACCTGGAGCATTAGGTCATCGGCAGACCTTTGCTGATATTGGTCAAACCATTGCACAATATTTTGGTTTATCTCCAATGGCATATGGCAAAACGCTATTTTAAGTATGATGGGAAATATTCGTTGATATTCCCAATATTATTGATAAGAAATTAAAGGAAATCTATCTATGGCTACCCCACATATTAATGCTGAGATGGGCGATTTTGCTGATATTGTTTTGATGCCAGGTGATCCGTTACGTGCCAAACATATTGCAGAAAAATTTTTGACTGATAGCCGTCAGGTAAATGATGTTCGTGGTATGTTAGGTTTTACTGGTAATTACCAAGGCCGTAGTATTTCTGTGATGGGACATGGAATGGGTATCCCATCTTGTTCGATTTACATGAAAGAGTTAATCACTGACTTTGGTGTTAAAACCATAATACGAGTTGGTTCCTGTGGGGCGATTAGCCCTCAAGTTAAATTACGCGATATTATTATTGGCCTAGGCGCATGCACTGATTCAAAAGTAAATCGGTTAAAATTTGATGATAATGATTTTGCTGCTATTGCTGATTATGACTTGGTGCATAATGCGATTACCGCCGCTAAAGCAAAAAACATCAATGTTCGGGTAGGTAATATTTTTTCTACTGATCTGTTTTATTCACCTCAAATGCAAGTATTTGATACGATGGAAAAATATGGCATTTTGGGCGTAGAAATGGAAGCTGCTGGTATGTATAGTATAGCCGCAGAGTATGGTGTGAAAGCTCTAACTATTTGTACAGTATCTGATCATATTCGTCTTGGTGAGAAGACAACTTCAGCAGAACGGCAAACGACATTTAATGAGATGGTTGAAATTGCGTTAGAATCAGTATTATTACTAGATTAAAAATAGAGCATTAAATTTAAATCAAGTAAGAAAGCAGATTTTAATCTGCTTTCTTTTTAGCAATTTTTATTTTTGCTGATTGCGACTATTGCTTATTGATAAAAATGGTAATTTTGGCCAATGTATTGGAATCGATCTTGCTAAGATATTAGCCAAAATAAAACCGATTGTGAGTGCTAGCAATAGCATGATCTTTAATAAATTAGCCATATTATCTATTTGTTTAGATCCTATACTGAATTGATGAGTATCGATGGTTAAACGTAAAAAACCTTTTGGTTTTTCTGTATCAATGATTGGAACAACCAATTGATAGTTAACATAGCTGTGGCATGGTGGTTGATTAAGGGATAACCGCTCTCGTAAAGCAACCTTTTCACCCGCATGTTGAATTTGGGTACCATCATTAAGATAAACGCTGGCATCAAGAATATGTTCATTAATTGTTAATTGATTAAGAATGGCAAGGATCTGTTCATTATTAAAACTCTTACCATCACTTTGTATATAATTGGATAAGCTAAAAGCGACTTGTTCAGCAAGTGTAATTGCTAGTTCTTTAAACTGCTCGATTCTGATTTGCTGATGTGAACGACTAAAATAGGTAACTCCTTGGATTAGAATAACAAGTAAGAAGAGGCAAATTAAAATGATAACTGTTTTATGTAATCGAAACTTTAATTTTGTTTTAATCATAATCGGCTCTTTTAAACTTAGTTCATTATCATATTGCCAGAGCTTAAGATGTTAGGGTAGTTTAAAAAGTTATTTTTTTGTTGGCCAATTGTCGCAATTGGATTACAGGAGTATGAATTAATGTCGACCAGTTTAACCTATTGTTATTTGCCTAATGAGATCCAAAAGTGGCCTGGATTACCACTTTCATTGAGTGGCGAAGAAATTATGCCATTAGATTATCGGGCTGGTGATAGTGGTTGGTTGCTTTATGGGCGAGGGCTTAATAAACAACGTATTAGTCACTTTCAACAACGCTCTGGTAGTGCCATTGTCATTGTTTCTTCTTGGCGTATTGATGATTATCAAGTCGTGCGTATTGCGGGTAGCTTAAGTGCAAAAATAAAGAAAATAGCTGAAGAGTGTAGTCTAGATGTTGTACCGCTGGGTAATATTCCTCGTTTACGTGCGCCAGGATTGTTGGTAATGGATATGGATTCAACAGCAATTCAAATCGAATGTATTGATGAAATTGCTCGTTTGGCGGGAGTTGGTAAGCAGGTTGCTGAAATTACTGAACGCGCTATGCAAGGGGAAATTGATTTTAGTGAAAGTTTAAAAGCTCGGGTTAAGTTACTTGCTGGAACCGACATCCAAATTTTGCAAAATGTATTAACGCATATGCCCTTGACACCAGGCTTAACGAGTCTTGTCCGTAAATTGCAGGCGTTTGATTGGCATGTTGTTATAGTTTCAGGTGGATTTAATTTTTTTACTAATTATTTAAAGGAAAAATTAAAATTAACCGCAGCGGTGGCTAACAAACTGGAAATTAAGGATAACAAATTGACAGGTAAAGTGCATGGCAATATTGTCGATGCTAAAGTGAAAGCTCAAACCTTGATAAAATTAGCTAGACAATACTCTATTCCAATCGAGCAAACCGTTGCTATCGGTGATGGCGCCAACGATGTAAAAATGATCCGTAAGGCAGGGTTAGGTATTGCTTATCATGCAAAATCCAAAGTACAGGCCAGGGCAAAAGTAGCGATTCAACATGGTGATTTAATGGGAGTACTTTGTGTTTTAAGTGGTGGTTTAAAGCATGAAGAACGTTAATTATTAGAACAATAAATAAGAGAGGCAATGGCGGTGGCAAAAGCAGTAAAAAAAGCATTTGTCTGTAATGAATGTGGTGCAGATTATCCTCGTTGGCAAGGCCAATGCATCGCTTGTCATACCTGGAATACGATCACCGAGGTAAGGTTAGCAGCCAGTTCTTCCTCACGAGCAGAACGCTTTAATGGTTATGCCGGTGGCGCCGCAGGTAATCAAGTTCAAAAATTGTCTGCCATTAGTTTAGAAGCATTGCCACGTTTTTCTACTGATTTTAAAGAATTTGATCGTGTGCTTGGTGGTGGAGTGGTACCCGGTAGCGCAATTTTAATTGGCGGTAATCCAGGCGCAGGTAAAAGTACATTGTTGCTGCAAACTATGTGTCGGCTTTCCTCACAAATGAAAACTTTATACGTCACTGGTGAGGAGTCTTTACAACAAGTAGCGATGCGAGCTCATCGATTAGGGTTACCGTCCGACAATCTCAATATGCTATCTGAAACCAGTATTGAGCAAATCTGTTTGATAGCCGAGCAGGAGCAACCAAAATTAATGGTGATTGATTCTATTCAAGTCATGCATATGGCTGATATACAGTCATCACCGGGTAGTGTGGCACAAGTGCGAGAAACGGCGGCTTATCTTACCCGATTTGCTAAAACACGAGGGATCGCCATTATCATGGTAGGTCATGTCACGAAAGATGGTTCTTTGGCCGGTCCCAAAGTGCTTGAACACTGTATTGACTGTTCAATCATGCTTGATGGTGAAGCAGACTCACGATTTCGTACTCTAAGAAGTCACAAAAACCGATTTGGTGCGGTTAATGAACTGGGTGTGTTTGCTATGACGGAAAAAGGGTTAAAAGAAGTAAATAACCCATCCGCTATTTTTCTCAGTCGGGCAGAAGAGATCACCTCAGGTAGCTCGGTGATGGTGGTGTGGGAAGGAACACGCCCATTGCTGGTGGAAATTCAGGCATTAGTGGATTATTCAATGTTAGCTAATCCGCGGCGAGTTGCTGTTGGCTTGGAACAAAATAGATTAGCAATTTTGCTGGCTATTTTGCATCGACATGGTGGATTGCAAATGTCGGATCAAGATGTTTTTGTGAATGTTGTAGGTGGAGTTAAAGTGACGGAAACCAGTGCCGATCTTGCGTTACTCTTTTCATTAGTATCAAGTTTCCGTAATCGTCCACTGCCGCGTGATGTTGTGGTTTTTGGTGAAGTGGGGTTAGCCGGTGAAATTCGTCCAGTACCGAGTGGCCAAGAGCGAATTATTGAGGCGGCAAAACATGGTTTTAAACGCGCGATTGTCCCTTATGCAAATGTGCCCAAAAAACCATTACCCAATATGCAGTTATTTGGGGTAAAAAAACTGTCAGAGGCATTAACGGTTATGGAAGACTTTGATTAACCGGAGAGGCGATGAAACAGTTTGATTATTTGAAACAGGCAATAAAGCAAACTGGTTGTACTCTACAACAGATTGCTAGCGCTTGCGGCATGACTAAAGGTTATTTAAGCCAATTAATTAATGATAAAATTAACAATCCTAGCGCGCGAAAAATTGCCGCATTACATCGTTTTTTAAATATTGAATATCCATTAAAGCCTAAACGGGTTGGCGTAGTATTTGGTAAATTTTATCCCTTACATACCGGACATATTTATTTGATTCAACGCGCATGTAGTCAAGTTGATGAGTTATATGTCATTCTTTGCCATGATGAACCACGTGATCGAGCGCTTTTTATCGACAGTTCTATGTCACAGCAACCGACCGTCAGCGATCGGCTACGATGGTTATTACAAACCTTCAAATATCAAAAAAATATTTATATTCATTGCTTTGATGAACAAGGCTTTGAGCCATACCCACATGGCTGGCAAGTGTGGAGTGAAGGAATGAAAAAATTTTTAATGGCAAAAAATATTCAACCACAATTTATTTATTCAGGCGAAGTGGATGATATTGCGCATTATAAAAAATATCTTGGCGCAGAAGTGGTGCTGATTGATCCTGAACGCACATTTATGAATATTAGTGGTCATCAAATTAGGCAAGCGCCATTTCGTTATTGGGAATATATTCCAACGGAAGTAAAACCTTTTTTTGTCCGTAAGGTAGCCATATTAGGTGGAGAGTCGAGCGGTAAATCGACTTTGGTTAATAAGTTGGCAAATATTTTTAACACCACCAGTGCCTGGGAATATGGTCGTGATTATGTTTTCTCTCATTTAGGTGGCGATGAGATGGCATTACAATATTCTGACTATGACAAGATCGCATTGGGTCATGCAAAGTATATTGATTTTGCCGTTAAATATGCCAATAAAGTTGCGTTTATCGATACTGATTTCATTACCACTCAAGCTTTTTGTAAACGATATGAGGGCAAACCACATCCTTTTGTGCAAGCATTGATTGATAAATACCGTTTTGATCTGGTTATTTTATTAGAAAATAATACTCCATGGGTAGCGGATGGATTACGTAGTTTGGGTAGTGATGAGGAACGCAAAACATTTCAAAATTTATTGATTGAACTACTGATTGAAAATCAAGTGCAGTTTGTGGTGGTTGATTCGCCTAATTATGATGAGCGTTTCTTACGCTGTATTGAGCTGGTTCAGCAATTACTTATGATGGATGAAAGATCCCCAAGTCTTTAAATGATAAGGCTCGCTTTAGCAAGCCTTATGCTATTTGAATTATTTATTTGCTCATCTTTTTATATTTGATACGATGCGGTTCTAGCGTATCAGCGCCCAATGTCCGTTTTTTGTAATCTTCATATTCACTAAAATTACCTTCAAAGAAAGTGACTTTTCCTTCATCCTGATAATCAATAATATGAGTAGCAATCCGGTCAAGAAACCAGCGATCGTGGGAAATAACTAATGCACTGCCAGGGAATTCCAGTAATGCATTTTCTAACGCGCGTAATGTTTCGACATCCAGATCATTGGTTGGCTCATCCAGCAGTAACATATTTCCACCAACCTGGAGTAGTTTTGCCAAGTGTAATCGGCCACGTTCACCACCAGAAAGTTCGCCAACGCGCTTACCCTGATCAACACCTTTGAAATTAAAACGCCCGACGTAGGCTCTACTTGGGATTTCAAAATTACCGATGCGCATAATATCTTGTCCGCCGGATACCTCTTCCCACACAGTTTTGTTATTGTCCATCGAGTCGCGAAATTGTTCAACCGAGGCAACTTTAACGGTTTCACCTAAGATTATGCTGCCAGAGTCAGGCTGTTCTTGACCTGAAATCATCCGAAAAAGGGTTGATTTTCCCGCGCCATTTGGACCGATAATACCTACGATAGCTCCTTTAGGGATCGAGAAACTGAGGTTATCAATTAAAACTCGATCACCATAAGATTTACTGAGATTTTCAACCGTTAAAACTTTGTCACCAAGGCGCGGACCTGGTGGAATGAAGAGCTCACTGGTTTCATTACGTTTTTGATACTCAACACTGTTTAACTCTTCAAAACGGGCTAAACGGGCTTTTCCTTTCGCTTGACGACCTTTAGGATTTTGTCGGATCCACTCAAGTTCTTTTTCGATCGATTTGCGGCGAGCTGCTTCGCTGGAAGCCTCTTGTGTTAGGCGAGTCTCTTTTTGTTCTAACCAAGAGGAATAATTACCTTCCCATGGAATGCCCTCTCCTCGATCAAGCTCCAGGATCCAACCGGCAACGTTATCCAGGAAGTAACGATCGTGAGTGATTGCAACAACGGTGCCTTCGTAATCATGTAAAAACCGTTCTAACCAGGCAACGGATTCTGCATCCAAATGGTTAGTTGGCTCATCAAGTAATAGCATATCGGGTTTTTCCAGTAGTAGCCGACAAATAGCTACTCGACGCCGCTCTCCACCGGAAAGTTGTTCTATTTTTGTCTCCCAGGCGGGTAAGCGCAATGCATCGGCGGCACGCTCCAACTGATTATCCAAATTATGACCATCATGTGATTGCAAAATGGCTTCTAACTGTCCCTGTTCTTTTGCCAATTTGTCAAAGTCAGCATCAGGTTCTGCGTAGGCAGCATAAACTTCATCAAGGCGAGTTAGAGCATTTTTTATTTCACTAACCGCCTCTTCGACTGCTTCACGTACGGTATGATTAGGGTTAAGTTTTGGTTCCTGGGAGAGATAGCCAATTTTGATCCCTGGATTAGGGCGTGCTTCACCTTCAATTTCAGTATCGATGCCAGCCATAATGCGAAGTAAGGTTGATTTACCCGCTCCGTTAAGGCCTAGAACACCAATTTTGGCACCCGGGAAGAAACTTAGAGAGATATTTTTTAAGATATGTCTTTTCGGTGGGACAATTTTTCCCACTCGATGCATGGAATAGACGAACTGTGCCAATTTATTCTACCTTTTAGCTAATTGAATAATTTTAGATATCAACGTGTTGCTTATCTCATTTAAAGAAAATATTCAGACTCTTGGTTAAATTCTGCCTAAATTGCGATTAAGATTAATAATATTAATAAGATCTTAATTAAGATTTATTGCGGATCTTTAGCATAAAGTTTTGTTAAAATAAATAATTACCTTATCCATATTGTATTAAGCCATTTAATTAAGCAGGTAGGTTGCTGCGCGGTTATTATACACGATCCTATTTACTATCATTAGTAGTTTAGTTTTTAGCTAGGATATTGATTGTCAAGCGTACTGACAATCATTTTACCATCCTATGAATGGTATTTTATAATCTATTTTTTAATAATCTCAGTGATTATATTTGTTTTTGATAATAATATTTTTATATAGATATTGTTATCTTAAACAGGAGTGAACAGCGATGTCGAAAAAATGGTGGCAAAAGATAATATTGCTGATCATACTCTGGTTACCTTTCCTTGCTCTGGGAGACTCATTAACTGCTCAACGTGAGCGTTATCAGGCAATTAAACAAGCTTGGGATGCTAATGATAATCAGCGAGTCGCAAATTTGATGCCAACATTAACAGAATACCCGCTTTATCCCTATTTGGAATATCGACGATTAACGCAAGATCTTAATACAATATCGATAGCGCAAGTTAAGGATTTTATTAAACGATATCCTTATTTTCCTCTCAATCAAAAGTTATCTACCCTTTTTGTCAATCAGCTTGCCAAGCGTAGCGAATGGCATGGTTTGCTAGCTTTTAGCCCGACAGCACCGAAAGCGATTATTGCACGCTGTAATTATTACTATGCTAAATGGCAAACCGGTAATAAGCAAGCGGCGTGGCAGGGGGCGAAACAGATTTGGTTGCACGGTTATTCACTACCTAAAGCATGCGATCAACTATTTACTCTTTGGCAACAGGCGGGTCAATTAACTACAGAATTGATTTTGCAACGTATTTTTTTAGCCATTAAAAGTAATGATGCTGCTTTGGTTACTAGCTTAGTCAATCGATTACCCACTAAAGAGCAAATTATCGGTCAACACTTGGCCAAATTACAGCAAGATCCTGCTTCAGTGGTGGAATTTGCTAGCAAGGTCAAGCCATCAGAGTTTAATCGACAACTAATATTAGTAATATTTAGCCGTTTTGCGCGCCAATCGGTAGAAAAAGCCAAGCTAGCGCTCCCCATAATTACGCAAACACAGAAAATGAGTCATTTCCAACAACAGCAATTGAAGGAAGATATTGCCTGGCAATTATTCGGTGATGTGACGCAAGCACAAGCAAAGTGGCGTGATAGTGTTATTCAACATTCATCTTCCATTTCTTTACGTGAACGAAGAGTGCGCTTAGCGTTAGCAAGCAATGATATGCATTCACTTGCGCAATGGTTAAAACGATTACCGAAAGAGAGCAAAAATAAGGAAGAGTGGCAATATTGGCAAGCGATCACCTTAATCGCTCAAGGCAAACATAAACAAGGTAAAAAAATATTATTCAATTTGGTAAAGCGGCGCGGATTTTATCCCATGGTTGCGGCACAAAAATTGAACATTTCGTATCCTATTAATATTGCGCTTACCGCTAAACCTGAAGATGATATCGATTCATTGCCTGAAGTGCGGAGAATTGGCGAATTATTGTATTGGCAAAAGGAAAATTTAGCCCGAACTGAATGGATCAATCTGCTTATCAGGCAGAAAAAAGTTCGCCAACAGCAACTAGCACGCTATGCATTTGAACACCGGTGGGCCGATTTGAGTGTACAGGCGACAATTATTGCCAAACTATGGGATCATATAACCGAACGTTTTCCTATAGCCTGGGAACGTGAATTTGAACGCTACACAAAAGATAAAAAAATTGATAAAAGTTTTGCCATGGCGATAGCCAGACAAGAAAGTGGTTGGAATTCACAAGTGCGTTCTGCGGCGGGTGCGATAGGTTTGATGCAATTAATGCCACAGACAGCACAACAAGTGGCAAAATCTAATGGCATTGTAGCTTATACCGATAGTAGTAAATTGATTGATCCGGCAAAAAATATTGAGCTTGGTACCGCATATCTAGAGACCGTTTTTCAGCAATTTGGTCTTAATCGAGTTTTAGCTTGTGCAGCTTATAATGCAGGCCCTGCTCGCGTAACACGTTGGTTGGCAGTAAGTGACGGAAAATTAAATGTTATCGCTTTTATTGAAACTATTCCATTTTCTGAAACGCGACGTTATGTTAAAAATGTGCTTGTCTACAATCTTTATTATCAACATTTTCTCGGTAAATCAGTTAAACTATTGACGGAAAGGGAATGGTTGATGAACTTTAGTGCTCTTATAGCCATCATCAAGCCGTTTATGCTATGCTGTTGTACTAGTTAAATAGTATGGCGGTATATATTATGGAAAACTATCTTATTGATCCAGCCCTTGAACCTGAAGAAAATAGTGATTGGCAACGCTTTGTTGAATTATTACGCAGTGCTTTTCAACAAGATTTACAGCAACCTATTTTACAACTATTTTTAACCCCAGATGAACGTTTGGCGCTCGGGACTAGGGTGCGAATTATTCAGGCTTTAATGGAAGGTGAAATGAGTCAGCGGGAGCTTAAAAGTGAGTTGGGTGTCGGAATTGCAACCATCACGCGAGGTTCTAATGGCTTGAAGAGTGCAACTAAAGAGGTGAAAGCTTGGTTGGAACAGCAGTTAAGCCAGTTATAAAAATGTTTTATTAATTGTGTAAATGTACATCTTTAACCAGTCTTGCTAGGATTTGGTTAAGATGACATGACTTAGTTGTCATGCATCACATTAAGTTCTTTATAAATTTCATGTTGGATAGGCGCTAATGCTAAAATAAGCGCTTGCTGGTAGACGCTGGTTCGGCTGAGTAAACCCTTGGTAAAAAAACCAATTGCCCCTTCGTTATGTTTAATATCAGCTATGCCAGTGATATGAGCCATCACATCGCCTAACTCACTGCCTTGCTGGATGCTAAACAGAACTTGCTCGGGTAACATAATACTGGCAGAACGCGATTCACCTCGAATTTGTTTATGTTCAATGCTAATCCAGGCAAAAGTCATTTCATCTTCAATGCCGGCTTCTATACCGACCCAAAAATCGGCTTCAGGTCGAACATGGCGCTAAGCCATAACACGTTGGCGTGCACCTGTGCGGGTTTCTGTATTACCAATTGGTTGCTTGGCTACGTGACTATTCACCTTTATGCTCTCGATTTGATAATTGCTAGTCCCAAAAACCGCTTCGAATGCTAAGTGAATAGCGTTTATCTTGGCTGGATTTGCGGTTGCTGCGATTACTTTATACATTAATTAGTATCCTCTAAAATATTATTTGTGCAGTATAACGGAAAATTATTATGTTACAGGTCTATCTTGTTCGCCACGGAGAAACTGAATGGAACGTGGCTCGGCGTATTCAAGGACAATCTGACAGCCCACTCACTGAAGTTGGTATTAGACAAGCTAAATTGGTTGCTGAAAAAGTTAAATCAATTGGCATCACACATATTATATCCAGCGACTTAGGGCGTACCCAGAAAACGGCAGAAATTATCGCGCAAGCTTGCCATTGTAACATTATTCTTGAGCCGCGGTTAAGGGAATTGAACATGGGAATACTTGAGGGAAGGGCACTTAGCTCCTTGAGTGATGAAGAAGAACGTTGGCGTCGAAGTTTGGTTAATGGAACCCCCGGGGCACGTATTCCCGATGGAGAATCGATGGATGAGATAACCAAACGTATGTTTACTGCACTAGAGAAGTGTCGTTCTTTACCAGCGGGGAGTCAACCATTATTGGTTAGTCATGGGATAGGGTTAGGGGCACTTCTTAATCGTATACTGGGTGTGCCGACTTACGCTGAAAGGCGTTTACGTTTACGTAACTGCTCTATTTCAAAAGTAGATTTTCAGGAAACGCCCTGGTTAGCGAATGGCTGGGTAGTAGAAACCGCTGGGGATATATCTCATTTAGTTGAGCCAGCATTAGATGAACAGCAAATTTAACGCTGATAATAATTAAACTATTTAAGAATGATCTAGCCAAGGGAAAAATTCCCTTGGATTTGATCCACTAGCAACTATTATAATCAATTAGTGTTTGGTGGAGGGAGAGGTGTTTTTTTAATCGGCACAAAATAATCAAATGCGATCATATGATTTTCTGGATTATCGTAGCTACATTCAGGGTTATTAGGATCTTTGAGATGATAATGTTCTATATCGTGTCCCGCGCGACGGGTCAGATTGAGATTAGGCATATAAACACCATAAATCATATACAAAAACTGTTGTAGATCGCTTTTGGTTGGTTTGCCTTCAAAAGTAAAGCGGGCATAATCACCGCCTTCGATGATAATTGAATGGTATAAATTATTTTTATTATCATCATATTGCGGTTCAACTGCAGTGATATATAAAACGGTTTGTTCATCATCCTTTTCTGAGCTATGTACGACACTATGTAATCCATAAACTTCATTAGGTATATTTTTTGCTTTATCTTGATAATATTGCCAAAAATGTTTGCGCATTTCGGCACAGGCAGTAGACCACTCTTCTAATATATATGAACAAGTTTGTTCTATTCCCATTAAATGTTTGGGTGGTAGTGTGACAAAGGAGACGTTAGGTAATTTCTGTTTTTCTAAAGTGATTGGAGGTTGCATACCTGTTGCACACCAATCTTCACTACGACGATAGAGAGCCGGTGTAATGCCAAATTGTTTTTTAAATGCACGAGTAAAGGTTTGCTGTGAATCAAAACGGTATTGCAGTGCAATATCAAGAATTGGCCGACTAGTTAGCCTAAGAGCAACAGCCGCACGAGAAAGTCGGCGAGCACGTATATAAGAGCCAATCGCTTGCTGAGTAATGTTTTTAAACATCCGCTGTAAATGCCATTTTGAATAACCGGCTTTAGCGGCCACGTTATCGAGAAATAGCGGTTGATCTAAATGCGTGTCGATCCAATATAGTAAATCGCGGATAATATTGTTTTGATCCATAGAAGTACCTGGTTTAAATAATCATCTATAAATAGTATAAAGACTTTATAATAAACATCCATTTAATACTAAGTTGCTTTATATAGCTATTTTATTATTTTTATAGACATTAATAATGTAAAAATAATTTTATTATTAAATGAGTATTAAGGAAAATTAATATCATGCGGAATTTATCAAAAATACTATCTATTTTAATAATATTTTGTCTACCAAATACAATATTTGCAGAAGAAATCGGTGCTGTTGATACTGTATTTAAATTCTTTGGTCCTGATAATAAAATTGTTATTGAAGCATTTGACGATCCTGATATTAACAATATAACTTGTTATCTGAGTCGAGCAAAAACAGGCGGTATTAAAGGAGGTCTTGGTCTGGCAGAAGATACTGCTGATTCGGCCATTTCTTGTCAACAAGTTGGGCCAATAATTATAGATGACAAAATTAAGTTAAATAATAAAAAGGGGCAGGTTGTTTTCCAAAAACGGACTTCATTGATTTTCAAAAAACTACAAGTAGTACGTTTTTACGATAAGCAACGGAATGCACTTATTTATTTAACTTATTCAGACAAAATAATTGATGGCTCGCCTAAAAATGCGATTAGTGCCGTGCCAATTATGCCATGGCATTAATATATATTAAAACCCCGATTTAAATAAAAGGGGTTTAATATTCTATATTTATTCTTCAATATCACCACAGAAACGATAACCTTCACCATGGATGGTGGCAATTATTTCAGGTGTATCGGCTATCGACTCAAAGTGCTTACGAATACGGCGGATAGTCACATCAACAGTTCTATCGTGAGGCTTTAATTCACGTCCGGTCATTTTTTTCAATAGTTCTGCACGTGTTTGAATTTTACCTGGATTTTCACAAAAATGTAACATAGCTCTGAATTCACTACGTGGTAATTTATATTGATCACCAATCGGGCTGATTAAAGAGCGACTATTAATATCCAGTTCCCAGCTATTAAATTTATAACTCTCAACCTGGCGACGTTCACCACTAATTTGGCAAAGATTCATTGTGCGTGAAAGTAAATTTCTGGCACGAATTGTTAATTCACGAGGATTGAAAGGCTTAGTTATATAGTCATCAGCGCCAATTTCTAATCCTAATATCTTATCAACTTCATTATCACGCCCAGTAAGAAACATCAGCGCGACATGAGCTTGTTCACGTAATTCGCGTGCAAGAAGCAGACCATTTTTGCCTGGCAAATTAATATCCATAATGACCAGATTAATATCATTATCAGATAAAATATTGTGCATTTCGGCACCATCAGTAGCTTCATGTACAATATAGCCTTCTGCTTCGAAAATGCTTTTTAAGGTATTGCGTGTGACAATCTCGTCTTCAACAATCAAAATATGTGGGGTTTGCATATGTGCTACCTAACTCTCTACAATATAAATTACCAGATTTACACACTAATGTTTCAAGAGCATGCTTTCTCTAATTTCGTTTTATAATACTAATGAAAGCTTAGCGAATATCATTAAAGTTCATATAAATTTTTTGTAACAAAAAAACAATTATGCCGAACCTAAAAGAAATTTACTAAACAATTCTTTTCTCTTTTTATGTTAACAGCAATATAACAGCTAAAAGGCTATTTACCACCTAAAAAAATGACTTTTGTTGATACACGTCAAAATCGAAATAAAGCTATTATAAAGATTATTTCTTAAATTATATGATTTTTTGTGTCATAAAATATTGTATTTATATTAAAATAGGCGCTAATGTAATTTATATGAAAGATATAAACGCTAAGCCTTATATTATTATTTATCTGTTAGCATACAAGCATTCGTGTCTGTAACTAGATAAAAATTCTTATTTATTCGGTTATGGATGTTTTTTTATCTACTTAAAGTGAAATGTATTTTGTACGTAAAGTTACTTAGCAAAGAAATAAATATGTTTAATTAGTTTTAGTAATTAAAGAACAAATTATTTGACTTTGCATTAAAATTGCTTTAACCAGTATATAGCTAAACATTTTTTAATAAAAAAGTTAGGACTGTGATGCGTAAAGCCAGCTTCAATACCAGCATTATTACCACTACCGTAACCATTGGTTATGGGGCGGGCTGACGCATAACTAAAATCGAAATCAAACAGAAAGCCCGCATCCAAGCAAATGATGCGGGTTTTTTTTTAACCCAATTTCAGAAGGAAAAAACCAGTGCGTGTGCTCAAATTTGGTGGAACGTCGGTTGCCAATGATAATAAAATGCTTAACGTTGCAAATATTGTTGCGGATAAATTTACAGCAGGACCGGTGGCGCTAGTTTTGTCAGCACCAGCTAAGATCACAGACTATCTTGTTGCTATGATCGATGCAGCGACGTCGGGCGCTGATATTACTCCACATATCAAAGGCGCTAATGAAATCTTTTCTACTTTGATCTCCGGTTTACAGGAAAAGCAAGCTGATTTTGCCTATGAAAATATCAGGCAAATGATTGACAATGAGTTTATTCAAATTCAGCAAATATTACAGGGTATTGCGCTATTGGGATTGGGACAATGTCCAGCAAGTCTTCAGGCCGGATTAATATGTCGTGGCGAAAAAATTTCGATTACGATTATGGCATCTCTACTGCGTGCGCGTGGTTACCGAATAACAATTATTGATCCAGTAAAAAATTTATTCGCACAAGGATCTTATCTCGACGCGACAGTCGATATTCGTGAATCCAGCCAACGTATTAGCGCATTGAATATACCTAAAGATAATCTTATTTTGATGGCAGGTTTTACTGCCGGTAATTGGCAAAATGAACCGGTAATATTAGGGCGTAATGGCTCAGATTACTCAGCCGCGGTTTTAGCTGCCTGCTTACAGGCGGATTATTGTGAAATTTGGACTGATGTTGACGGTGTTTATACTTGTGATCCTCGTATCGTGCCAGAGACTCAGTTGCTAACAGAAATATCTTATCAAGAAGCTATGGAGCTTTCCTATTTTGGAGCTAAAGTTCTTCATCCGCGAACAGTTGCTCCGATTGCCCAATTTCAGATCCCTTGTTTAATTAAAAATGCCTCCGCGCCTAATCGTAACGGCACTTTAATTGGTAATATAGAAAATAGTGCATGTATGCCAATTAAAGGGATCACTAGCCTAAAAAATATGGCGATGATTAATGTCTCAGGGCCTGGTATGAAGGGCATGGTAGGTATGGCCGCTCGTATCTTTTCTGCAATGTCCCATAAGAGAATTTCCATTGTGTTAATCACGCAATCCTCTTCTGAGTACAGTATTAGTTTTTGTGTGCATCAGGATCAGTTATCACAGGCATATCAGGCATTGAATGCAGAGTTTTATTTGGAATTAATAGAAGGTTTGCTTGGAACATTGGATATCATCGAGCAGCTAGCGATTATCTCAGTCGTGGGTGATGGTATGCGAACTTGCAAAGGAGTATCGGCTCGTTTTTTTTCTGCTTTGGCACGTGGCAATATTAATATTGTCGCTATTGCACAAGGTTCTTCTGAGCGCTCAATTTCTGCCGTGATTGATAATAGTATGACTACTATCGCGGTGCAGTTATGTCACCAAATGTTGTTTAATACCGATCAAATTATCAATGTTTTTATTGTTGGTGTTGGTGGCGTTGGCAGTGCTTTACTTGAACAAATTTACCGGCAACAAAATTGGTTAAAAAAGAAACATATTGATCTGCGAGTTTGTGCAATTGCTAATTCGCGGCTGATGGTAACGGATATTAAAGGATTAACACTGGATAATTGGCAACTAGCATTATCACAATCTAAACGATCTTTTAGTTTAAATGATTTATGCCAACTACAAGATAAACATTGTTTTTTCAATCCAGTTATCGTTGATTGTACCGCAGCTCAGCAAATAGCTAAGCACTATGCTTTTTTGCTCAAGGCAGGATTTAGTGTTGTTACGCCAAATAAAAAAGCTAATACCGCTAGTATGGATTACTATCGCCAGATCCGATTAGTTGCTGAGCAATCAAAGCGTAAATTTCTGTATGAAGCGAATGTTGGTGCAGGGTTACCTGTCATTGAAAATTTGCAGAATTTACTCAATGCCGGGGATGAACTGCTAGCGTTTAGCGGTATTCTATCTGGCTCACTTTCCTATATTTTTGGTTTACTTGATGAAGGAATGTCTTTATCGCAGGCGACGCGGTTAGCTAAAGAAAAAGGTTTTACTGAACCGGATCCGCGTGATGATCTTTCTGGTATGGATGTTGCGCGTAAGTTGCTGATCCTGGCGCGTGAAGCCGGTTACTGTCTTGAGCTTAGTGATATTGAAATTGAACCTATCTTGCCTATCTCTTTTGATGTTAGTGGTGATGTTAACCATTTTCTTCAACGGTTAACCCAATTAGATCAAGATTTTAAAATAAGGGTTGCCCAAGCAGCGGCTCAGGGAAAAGTTCTTCGTTATGTCGGGTTAATTAAAGACGGTTGTTGTCAGGTAAAAATGGTAGCCGTCGATGAACATAATCCACTTTATAAAGTTCAGGATGGTGAAAATGCTTTAGCATTTTATACCCGCTATTATCAGCCCATTCCATTAGTATTAAGGGGTTACGGTGCGGGTAATGAAGTTACGGCAGCAGGAGTATTTGCCGATATATTACGGGCCCTAACAAGGAAAATAGGAGCATAAAATGGTTAAAGTTTATGCACCCGCATCGATAGGTAATGTCAGTGTTGGGTTTGATGTATTAGGTGCGGCTATCTCTCCGATTGATAATCAGCAATTAGGTGACTGTGTCTCAGTCATGAAGGCGGATAAATTTAATTTGAAAAATAGTGGTGCTTTTGTTGGCAAATTGCCCCAGCAGCAACAGCAAAATATCGTTTACCAGGCCTGGCAACTGTTTTGTCAAGAATTGGGCCAATCTCTTAATGTTGAAATGACATTGGAAAAGAATATGCCAATTGGTTCTGGATTAGGCTCTAGTGCCTGCTCAGTGGTAGCCGCCCTGATGGCATTAAATGAGTATGCCGGTCGTCCTTTTGATAAAAATAGTTTGTTATTAATGATGGGGCAATTGGAAGGCCTTGTTGCTGGTAGTATTCATTATGATAATGTTGCGCCTTGCTACTTGGGCGGTATGCAGCTTATCGTCGAACAGAATAATATGATCAGCCAGGCAATCCCAACTTTTGCTGACTGGATTTGGGTGATGGCTTATCCTGGTATCAAGGTTGCGACAGCAGAAGCTAGGGCTATTTTGCCAACGCATTATCAACGGCAGGATACAATTAACCATGGCCGATTATTAGCTGGTTTTATTCATGCTTGTCATACTCAGCAAACTGATTTAGCGATCGATATGTTGCAAGATGTGATTGCTGAGCCTTATCGCGCTCAAATATTGCCCGGTTTTATATCCGCCCGCGAAAAGGTAAAAAATCTCGGCGCAGTCGCTTGTGGCATCTCTGGCTCAGGGCCGACATTATTTGCAATTTGTTATGAAAGAAAGACAGCAGAAAAAGTAATGCAATGGTTGACACAATATTACCTACAAAATAGGGCAGGTTTTGTGCATATCTGTCGTTTAGATCAAGTTGGTGCAAGAGTGATAGGCTAAAAATGAGATTATATAATTTAAAAAATCAAAATGAGCAGGTTAGTTTTGTACAGGCAGTTAAACAGGGGCTTGGTCAGCAGCAGGGCCTTTTTTTCCCGCTTAATTTACCAAAACTAAGTGCTGAGCAGCTAACTAAATGGTTACAGTACGATTTTATCACTCGTAGTAGCCATATTTTATCCGCCTATATTGGTGATGAAATGCCGTTTGAACAAGTGACAGAAAGAGTCAAAAAGGCATTTAATTTTCCGGTAATGGTTAGGCCAATAGAAGAAAATATCGCCAGCTTGGAGTTGTATCATGGCCCAACCTTAGCATTCAAAGATTTTGGTGGGCGGTTTATGGCACAAATATTGGCACAAATTGCCAGTAATGAACCTATGACTATTTTAACTGCGACTTCAGGTGATACTGGCGCAGCCGTTGCCCATGCTTTTTATGGTCTCAATAATGTTCAGGTAATTATTCTCTATCCGGAAAACAAGACCACTACTTTACAGGAGAAGCTATTTTGTACACTAGGGAAAAATATCCACACTATTGCTATCAATGGTGACTTTGATGATTGCCAAACATTAGTAAAACAAGCATTTGATGATGAAGAATTAAAACGGCTAGTATGCCTAACCTCTGCTAATTCGATTAATATTAGCCGTTTATTGGCACAAATTTGTTATTATTTTGAGGCGGTTGCCCAGCTACCGGTTGAAAAACGCCAGCATTTGGTTATTTCGGTACCCAGTGGTAATTTTGGTAATTTAACCGCCGGCTTATTAGCCAAAGCAATGGGGCTGCCAGTAAAACGTTTTATTGCCGCCACTAATGTTAATGATACCGTTCCACGTTATCTTTCTCAGGGGCAATGGTTGCCACATCAGACAATAGCGACCCTGTCAAATGCCATGGATGTTAGTCGACCAAATAATTGGCCCAGGATAGAGGCGCTTTTCCAGCGCCAAAAATGGGAGCTTGATCAGCTTAGTTATGGCGTTGTTGATGATAAAGCGACCGTAAAAACCGTTCAACAACTGGCGAGTAAAGGTTATATTTCTGAGCCGCATGGCGCAGTTGCTTATCGTATTTTATGTGATCAACTGCAAGATGATGAATACGGACTGTTTTTAAGTATCGCTCACCCAGCAAAATTTAAACAGAGTGTAGAGCGTATTCTTGCTAAATCATTACCATTACCAACCGCTTTAGCAAAACGGGCTAAATTACCACTACTTTCCCATCAACTACCCGCTGATTTTGCTTTATTACGTAATTTTTTGCTCCAGCATGCGGTTAGATAACAATGAGCTAAAATGGAAGCGCTAGCTTCCATTGTTAACTCTGTTGAGATCGTTTAAACACTAGTACATTATCTTTAGAAGCAGAGTCATCAAATTGGTAACCGGCTAAATTAAATTCAGTCAGTTGCTCAATATTTTTTACTTGATTTTGAATAATAAAGCGACTCATTAGCCCACGGGCTTTTTTAGCATAAAAACTAATAACTTTATATTTGCCCTGTTTTTCATCTAGAAAAATAGGTTTAACAATATAAGCATCCAGTTTTTTGCTATTAATGGCTTTAAAATATTCATCTGATGCTAAGTTAATTAGAATATTATCACCTTGATTATTTAGGGCTTGATTAAGATTTTCAGTAATAATATCACCCCAAAAAGCATAAAGATCTTTTCCTTGTTTATTATTTAGTTTAGTTCCCATTTCTAATCGGTAAGGTTGCATCAGATCAAGTGGACGTAATACACCATATAAACCGGATAGAATCCGAAGATGTTTTTGGGCAAAAGTAAAATCTTTTGGCGTAAAACTTTCCGCTTGCAGGCCGGTATAAACGTCACCTTTAAAAGCCAAGATCGCCGCTCGGGCATTTTCTAAGGTAGAATTAGCCTGCCACTGTCCAAAACGTGCGGCATTTAAACCGGCTAATTTGTCACTAATATGCATTAAACTGGCAATTTCCGCCGGTGTAAGTTGACGGCAGATCTTAATCAATTGCTCTGCCTGTGATAACAGGGTTGGTTGGCTATATTCTGTTGTAGCCAGCGGACTATCATAATCAAGTGTTTTGGCTGGTGAAATCGTGATAAGCATAATTAATATCCAGTAAAATTCAAAAATAAGTGACTTCATCAAAATGATAAATTGCTATCATTGCGGTTATTTGTAGCATTTAACGTCAATTATTGCTATTCAAACGACAGTAGGCTGTGAAAAATGGCGGGCTAAATTTGTTATCAACAACAATGGTTGGTGCACTTATTTGTTGTAATATCAATGCATGATATTATCAAAACCAGATAGGATTATGAGTCTTGGCTTCATCTCAATAACGACGGGATTAAAAAATGAGCGATAAATTAACCTCTTTACGTAAAATAACGACGGTTGTGGCAGATACAGGGGATATTAGCGCAATAAAGCTTTATAAACCTGAAGATGCAACAACTAACCCCTCTTTGATCCTTAATGCGGCTCAGATCCAAGAATATCAGCCACTTATTAATGAAGCTATCAAATGGGCACGTGAGCAAAGTAATTCTCGCGAGCAACAAATCATTGATGCATGCGATAAATTGGCAGTTAATGTTGGGTTAGAAATCTTACAATTAATTCCAGGAAGAATTTCAACCGAAGTTGATGCACGTCTTTCCTATGATAGCGATGCATGCATTAAAAAAGCGCGCCGCATTATTGAACTTTATAATAGTGCAGGCATTAAAAATGATCGTATTTTGATAAAGTTGGCTTCAACCTGGCAAGGGATCCGGGCAGCAGAACAGTTAGAAAAAGAGGGTATCAACTGTAATTTAACGCTATTATTCTCTTTTGCTCAGGCACGCGCTTGTGCTGAAGCCGGCGTTTATCTGATTTCACCTTTTGTTGGTCGTATTCTTGATTGGTATAAAGCCAATACTGATACAAAAGAGTATGCCCCACAAGAAGATCCTGGCGTTATTTCTGTTACACAAATTTACAATTACTATAAACAACATGGTTATAAAACGGTGGTGATGGGGGCCAGTTTCCGTAATAGTGGTGAAATTTTGCAACTGGCAGGCTGTGATCGTTTAACGATTGCACCGGCATTACTCAAAGAGCTTTCTGAGTCACAAGGTGAAGTTGTTCGCCAATTGACATCCAATGGTCAAACTCAGTCACCACCTCAACCAATGACGGAAGCCGAATTCTATTGGCAACATCATGCTGATGCTATGGCGACCGACAAATTGGCTGAGGGTATTCGTAAATTTGCTATCGATCAGGAAAAGTTGGAAAAAATGGTTGCACAGCAACTGTAATTAATATTTCTCTGTTATAAGTAAAAGCCTAGTGGATTATCTTACTAGGCTTTTGGCTTTTATTTGTTGGTCTAAGGGTGCTTAAGGGAATAATATTATTTATCTTTGTGTTGCTACAGCAAAAGTTGAATAGATTTAGTATTAAACATCTTGTTTTCAATATTGAATTTGAGAATCTCATGGATAAATTACGGATAGGTTTGGTTTCTGTTTCAGATCGGGCAGCGAAGGGAATTTATCAAGATCAGGGGATCCCTACCCTTGAAAAATGGCTTTCAAACGCCCTTAAAACCCCTTTTACCATTGAGTCACGTTTGATCCCTGATGAGCAAAAAATTATTGAACTCACACTTTGTGAGCTAGTTGATGATCTAGCTTGTCATTTAATTTTAACAACCGGTGGCACAGGGCCAGCGCTGCGTGATGTAACACCGGATGCGACACTGGCGATTGCTGATCGGCACATGCCGGGTTTTGGTGAACAAATGCGGCAAATTAGTTTGCATTTTGTCCCAACGGCGATCCTTTCGCGTCAAGTTGGCGTGATCCGTAAGCAAACATTGATTTTGAATTTACCTGGCCAACCAAAATCTATTACAGAAACATTAGCCGGTTTAAAAGATCAACAGGGAAGCGAAATTGTTGCTGGAATTTTTGCTAGCGTACCTTACTGTATCCAGTTATTAGAAGGCCCCTATGTTGAAACCGATCCCAACGTTATCAAAGCATTTAGACCTAAATCAGTCATGCGCTAGCATGGATCAACCGGAGGGTTTTTGACATTAGAGAATAATATTAGTCATGATTAAAACAACAGTTAATTGCGTTGCCATCAAATAGTGTCAATTTTTAAATACAAAATTTCTTCATTGCTGTGACAGTTATGGTTGCTATTGCTTAGGCGGTATTTTCGGCTTTATTTACACTATCGAAACGCAAAAGATCCGGCCAGATTAACATCAATTCACGCGGGCTAAAATTTTTCCGATATTTAATCGCTTCACTGACAGTTTGGCAGTCATAAGCACTAATATAAGCCATGGCGCGCACTTTTTGTGCCACACTGGCGAGTGCCGTTGCAACTGCTTTTATAGGGTTACATTTTTGTCAATAATATATTTATAGTGAATTTGTTTATCATTGTGCGGTGTTGTTGAAATTTAATTAATAATAATTGAAACCAGAGTTATAAATTTTCTTTTATTATAAACTGAGTAAATCTATAGTCAGATATAGTTAAATAATGAAAAGTAATCGAAAGGTTTTATTTATAAATGATTTCAAAAATGAGTGAGTTATGTTTAATTTCTTATTGAAAACAACAAAAATAATATTGCATTAAAGATTTTAATTATAATTAATTACATTGTTTTTACTTTTTGTAAGTTATTTTTTAATATAGTTAATGTTAAACCATTTCGTTAAATCATTAAATCATTAAATCATTAAATCATTAAATCATTAAATCATCAGATAATTAAACAATTAAACAATTAAACAATTAACTTGTTAAATATTAACTCTTTTTAATTTAACTTAAGTGATTTAGTTAGCTATATTTGATTAATTCTAATTTCTTTTCTATGTTAACTTCAAAAATTAAACAAAGATAAATATCAGAAGTTATTTATCTTAATTTAGTAATGTTTAAAATTATTATATATCAGCATATATTTAGCACGAATATTTTCCTTAAATAAAATTAAAGTATATTAATGTTTTTTTGTGGTATTTTTGATTGAGTATTAATTTATTTAATAAATTTTAATGTTAAATGTCATTAATAAATAATTAGACAATAATGTTATTTTATTTAACCAATTATTATATTTAATAAAAAAATGTAAATCATAATTTGTTTTCATTAAAGCTAAAAATGACTAGTTATAATATGGCATATCTATTTTTGCCATCTATTTAGGTATATATGAATAATTCACCCGTAATTAAATTAATACAAATAATGGGGGATAGAATGATAATCTGAGATAATTTTAAGCATTTGTAAAAATTTAAGTTTTTGTTATAACACGTTCTGAAGATAGCATTTTTTGTTAATAAATGCTTAAGAGGAAATGTTTATGAAAAAAAATAATATGAAAAAAGTAATATATTCAGCAACTATCATATCGATTTTACTTAATGCTGAATTTGCTTTAGCAAATGATAATATTGTTAAAGCTTTTAATGGAGCAGAATTCCATTTGACAGGTAATTATTATCATTCTAACACAACAGATATTATTCAAAAGAAAACACCCGTTCTCTCATTTGAAGGTCTATCTAAAGAAGGTGGAAAACAAATAGTTAACGGTTACAAGCAAGTTTTTAAAAGTGATGTGATGGGCGATTACATCAAACTGCAACTTGGTTTAGTAAAAAAACAAATATTAGAAAATGATCAACTTACTATTCTTAAAAATATTGATGTTATAAAAAAACAATTTCCTGAATTAATTAGTTTTTGGCAAGGACTGGCAGCAGCAACAAATCATACTTTAGACGAAATTTATTTGGTTGCCTGGGCTGAAGAGGGATTATTTGCTAAGGAAATTCAAAAAGAGACAGGTAATGCTGTAAAGAAAATGGCTGAGATGAAGAATAATAGTTCCGCATGTACCGCGATAGGATGGTCAAATGGTATTTTAGGTCAAACCCAGGATATGAATGTAGCATATTCTGGTTGGGGCGCTATTTGGCAAAGCCCAGACTTAATTGTGCATGCACCAACGCCCTTCTTTACCTCAATTGCAATGGGGAAAAAACTAGCTACTACAACAAATATTATTGAAGGCTTACGTCAAGGTAGTGGTAAAAATGGTGTACCTATTAGTGCGGTTATTATGGCAATGGTTGCCAAAAATGATAATGTCTATAAAATCCCTGCTATTTTCTCTGATTTGAAAACCAACGGCGCATATTCACCAAGCTTTGTCGATTTAAATAACCAAATTATTACCATAGAAATAACAGATAAAGGTAATAAAGTAATTGATGGTACACAGAAAGGCTTTATTGTTCATACCAATCATCCGATTGGTGAAGAAAAATGGATGGTGCAAAAATATGCTCAAGGTAATTGACGGTTGTTTGATAATTTATCTGCAAATACATTATGGAGGCTTAATACGGCTAAATTACGTGCTATATATAGCCCAGAAAAAAGTATTGATGCATTAAAAGATTTATTTCGTTCTAAACCTGTTTTAATGCAGGGCTATAAGGGAAACACTTTTGTTACCACAAATGCCATAATACATGATCTAAGAGCTGGATGTACCTATGGCACTACTTGGTCGCCAAAACTCCAAGAGTTTACTAAAGTTTGCTTTGAAGTAAATAGTAAATAAAAATTTAGTTTAACTATCTTAGTATATTAATTTTACAATTCATTATTCCTGAATATTAAAAATACTCAGGAATCTTCTTAATTTAATAAGATATGCTAGTACATTGCATATTATGATAGTTATCTAAATAAAATCACCTTTAACCAGCAGTTAACAAAGCAGCGCAGCATAAACTGCTTTATTAATATCTCTGGATGCTATTTAAGAATTATGACCAATAGGCAATATGGTACGGCCAAATTGTTCATTAATGACTTCTGCCATAGCAAGGTAAAAAGCGCTGGCGCCACAGATAATACCTTCAAAACCGGCAATAGTAAGTATGGTTTTGTTTTCATACAGATTACCGATCGCTAACAGCGCAAAAAGTACGGTTAGACTAGCAAAAACAAATTGTAGTGCGCGATTAGCTTTTAATGTACCAACAAACATAAACAAGGTAAAGATAACCCAAAGTGCCAGGTATACCGCGAGAAAATCTGCTGATGTTGCTTGTACGGATGCTATATTAGGTAGCATCAGTAAGCCAACTAAACTTAGCCAAAACAGACCATATGATAAAAATGCAGTTGCGGCAAAGGTATTTCCTTTTTTATATTCAAAAATACCGGCAATAATCTGAGCAATACCACCATAGAAGATCCCCATACTCAGTATCACTGAAGTTAATGGAAAAAATCCTGCATTGTGAATATTTAATAAAATGGTTGTCATACCAAAACCCATCAAACCTAATGGGCCCGGATTGGCAATATTATTAGCACTCATACATTCCTCTAAATGTCATAAAATATATAATATTCAATAGGATACAAATTAATATATGCTATTGGGTCTTACGAAAAGCAAGTATAATAGGTAGTGTTTGCATCAAAACAAAGAATAAAATGACTTTTTATTTAAAAATAATTTTTTACTTTCCCCTTGATGAATATTTTTATGTCCCCATTTTAATGAAAAGCGTAGTTACCAATGGTCAATCTATCAACCTGTCACAAGGTGTCTCGTTAGGTAGATTTTTTTTGAGGTCAGGGAAAAAATCCCTTGAAAAAAAATTTAATGAACCTCATATAGGTTGGTAACTAGATTGGTTAAGAATTCCCTTTGGAGGCTGTTTAGATGGGTAAAATTATCGGGATTGACCTGGGTACAACTAACTCTTGTGTAGCTATTATGGATGGCGCAAGTGCGCGAGTATTGGAAAACAGTGAGGGTGACCGTACCACACCTTCTATTATTGCTTACACGCAAGATGGTGAAATTCTTGTCGGTCAGCCGGCAAAACGGCAGGCAGTGACAAATCCTCAAAATACACTTTTTGCTATTAAGCGTCTGATTGGACGTCGCTTTGAAGATGAAGAAGTTCAACGTGACGTTTCTATTATGCCTTATAAAATCATTGCCGCAGATAATGGTGATGCTTGGTTGGATGTTAAGGGGCAAAAAATGGCTCCTCCTCAGGTTTCCGCTGAGGTGCTGAAAAAAATGAAAAAAACGGCGGAAGATTATCTGGGTGAGCCCGTTACTGAAGCTGTTATTACTGTACCAGCTTATTTTAATGATGCTCAGCGTCAGGCAACTAAAGATGCCGGTCGTATTGCTGGTTTAGATGTAAAACGTATTATTAACGAACCAACGGCAGCGGCGCTTGCTTATGGTTTAGATCGTGAAGTAGGTAACCGTACCATTGCGGTATATGACTTAGGTGGTGGTACCTTTGATATTTCAATTATTGAAATTGATGAAGTCGATGGTGAAAAAACCTATGAAGTGCTGGCAACTAATGGTGATACTCACTTAGGTGGTGAAGACTTTGATAATCGTCTGATCAATTATTTGGTCGATGAATTTAAGAAAGAGCAAGGTTTTGACCTACGCAATGATCCGTTAGCAATGCAACGCTTAAAAGAAGCTGCAGAGAAAGCTAAAATTGAACTCTCTTCTGCCCAGCAGACCGATGTCAATCTGCCTTACATTACTGCAGATGCCAGCGGTCCTAAGCATATGAATATTAAGGTGACGCGAGCGAAACTTGAATCACTGGTTGAAGATTTGGTTAAACGCTCAATGGAGCCGCTGAAAGTTGCACTGCAAGATGCGGGCTTAAATGTTAATGATATAAACGATGTCATTCTGGTTGGTGGTCAGACGCGCATGCCAATGGTACAAAAAGCGGTTGCTGACTTCTTCGGAAAAGAACCTCGTAAAGACGTTAACCCTGATGAAGCGGTTGCTATTGGTGCGGCGGTACAAGGTGGTGTGTTAGCTGGTGATGTTAAAGATGTCTTGTTACTTGATGTAACTCCACTATCTTTAGGTATTGAAACGATGGGTGGTGTAATGACAACGTTAATTGCCAAGAATACCACTATTCCGACTAAACATAGTCAGGTGTTTTCAACAGCAGAAGATAACCAGTCGGCAGTAACCATTCATGTGTTGCAGGGTGAACGTAAACGCTCAAGTGATAACAAATCATTAGGCCAGTTTAATTTGGATGGTATTCAAGCGGCACCACGTGGTATGCCACAAATTGAGGTTACCTTCGATATTGACGCTGATGGTATTTTACATGTGTCAGCCAAAGATAAGAATACTGGCCGCGAGCAGAAGATTACCATTAAAGCATCTTCTGGTTTGAAAGAAGATGAAATCCAAAGAATGGTAAGCGATGCAGAAGCAAATGCGGAAGCAGATCTTAAGTTTGAACAGTTAGTTCAGGTACGTAATCAGGCTGATCAATTAGTTCACGGTACGCGTAAACAAATTGAAGAAGCGGCTGACAAGCTACCTGCTGATGATAAAACTAACATAGAGAAAGCTATTTCTGAGCTGGAAACCGCAGTGAAAGGTGAGGATAAAGCCGTCATTGAAGAGAAAATTCAAGCTTTAGTTCAAGCTTCAGCCAAACTACTCGAGTTAGCTCAACAGCAAGCTCAAGCAGGAGCAACTGATACAGGCGCAGGCGCCCAGCCTAAGCAGGATGATAATGTTGTTGATGCTGAATTTGAAGAAGTCAATGACAAGGATAAAGATAAAAAATAGGGGCCCTTAGCGGGCACAGTAATAGTGTTAGGATTATTTCCTCTGTTACTGAAAACCGAGTACGGGCGTTGGGGGAACTCTACGCCCGTTTCCGTGTGTTAAGGGTAAAATAAATATGGCAAAAAGAGATTATTATCAAGTTTTAGGCGTTACTAAAACGGCTGATGAAAAAGAGATCAAAAAAGCATATAAACGTCTGGCGATGAAGTATCATCCAGATCGTAATCAGGGTGATAAAGAAGCAGAAAGTAAGTTTAAAGAAATTAAAGAAGCTTATGAAATTTTAACTGATGCGCAAAAACGTGCTGCTTATGATCAATATGGACATGCTGCTTTTGAACAAGGTGGCATGGGTGGCGGATTTAGCGGCGGCTTTGCTTCTGGCGCCGATTTTAGTGATATTTTTGGTGATGTATTTGGTGATATTTTTGGTGGTGGCCGGCGTCAGCGATCGGCTCGTGGGGCCGATCTTCAGTACGAAATAACATTAACCTTAGAAGAAGCAGTTCGGGGTGTCAGCAAAGAGATCCGTATTCCGACTTTGGAAAAATGTGATGTTTGTAACGGAAGTGGCGCTAAACCAGGCACCAAACCAGAAACTTGCTCAACTTGTCATGGTGCAGGCCAAGTTCAGATCCGGCAAGGATTTTTTGCAGTTCAGCAAACTTGCCCAACTTGTCATGGTCGTGGTCAAATCATCAAAGAACCTTGCATTAAATGTCATGGCCATGGACGAGTAGAGAAATACAAAACTTTATCGGTAAAAATTCCACCAGGGGTTAATACTGGCGATCGTATCCGCTTAAATGGTGAAGGTGAGGCCGGTGAAAATGGCGCTCCAGCCGGTGATCTCTATGTTCAGGTCAATGTCGCAAGGCATGCTATTTTTGAGCGCGATGGTAATAACTTATATTGCGAAGTACCCATTAATTTTACGATTGCGGCATTGGGCGGTGAAATTGATGTACCAACACTTGATGGCCGGGTGAGTCTCAAAATTCCAGCTGAGACACAAACAGGAAAAATTTTCCGCATGAAAGGAAAAGGTGTTAAGCCTGTTCGTGGTGGTATGACAGGTGATTTGATGTGCCGCATTCTGGTGGAAACTCCGGTTAAACTTAATGATAAACAAAAAGCTTTACTGAAAGAATTTGGTGAATCTTTGAATGGTGAAAGTGGTGGTAAGAATAGCCCTCGTTCAAAGAGTTTCTTAGATAGTGTGAAAAAGTTTTTTGATGATCTGACCAAATAACGGTAGTTAGCTAAATTAACAGAGCATCGATAGTAAGTGATCGATGCTTTTTTTATTAATTGAAAATAGGATTATTTGATTTTTTTAATAGAATAATAATTGATTAATGAGATATCTTATAACAGTGGCTAATTTATTGTGTTTTATTTATTAATTTGAATTATTTTATTGCTTTTATCTATACAAATTAAATTTAAAAAGTTTAATTATGAAGATAAATTTTGCCTGTTTTATATAAATTTTCTGCTTTAATTTTTTTATAAAAATAAATTAAGATTAATTTCGATACGTTAAACGTGAGCTTAACAGAATTTTCTATACAATTTAGTTTTATTTTTAATTAATTTATTAGATAGGAAATAGTTATGGCAGAATCGTTAGCGCTAAGAATAAAAAACTCATTTTCTTTTAACAAACCAGTTATCACTGAACAAAATTGCCAGCAATATTTTAAAAAGGAATTGCTTAACTGTCTAAAATTTATCGCAAATAATAGTAAAGGAAATATTAAAATTAGCGAGACATTCAAGATAGCAGCTGGAAAGTATTGTTCATTTTCCACTGAAGGATTAGAGACAATTTTAACTCGTAAATATACTTGGCATGGTGTAGAGAAAATAAATAAAGTTAACTTACAAAAGTTTGGTTGCTCTCTTTTCGATTGTATTAAAGAGATAAAAAATTCAGATAAGTTAGATAATATACGATTACAAATAGGTGGAAATATTATAGATGCAATTGGATTAGGGGTTTTAAGTAAGAATATAGATTAACAGGATTTTAGTTATGCGAAAGAATGTACCAATAAGATTGATCATATGACAGATGAAGATAAAATAAACAAAGAAATTAGGGAATGTTTTAATAAGTTTATAATTATAAGTCATGTTAATGAATATGCTATGAAAAATAAAACAAAAGCGGCAGAGTTAACATTAGTTGAAAGCAGAACGGAAATAGCAGAAGAAACATTAAAACTATGTCCAGAGGAAGTAGAGAAAAGAAAGGAAATAGAACAAGGTGGAGGGGTTATATTAAATAAAGTGGCAAAACAATCCCAGCAACAAGTAGAAATACCAGATAAATCAGATTTACTACGAGAAAGTAACCCCAGTTTTTGGCAAAAACTGCGCCAAAAAACGACGCAACTTTTGGCAACATCGCGGGATTTTATCAAAACTAAACTCATCAGGCTTTTATTACCTACTTTTTTTAACAGTAAGGTTAACTAATCGTTTTTCAAAGTTAAGTCAGTTTCAAACTGCTAACTAGTCAAATAACGTCTATATTGTTAGTAATTATTCGGTATAACGGTGTTATTTCTGCTAAAAAAAATGATTTTCCGAATTGTAAGTATTAGCGTAAAATTAATTTTGCTAATTAACACTGAGGTTATTGTAATGACAGCAATTATACGACAATTTTTAAAGTTAGAAGCAGCAAGTGGGGTGCTGTTAATTATTGCTGCCGTCTTAGCTTTGATTATGGCTAATACCCCATTGCAAAGTATTTATCAGCAATTTCTTAATATTCCCGTTGCGGTTAAAATCAGTGCATTAAATATTGATAAACCTTTTTTATTATGGATAAACGATGGTTTAATGGCCATTTTCTTTTTGGTTGTTGACCTGGAAGTTAAGCGAGAACTAATAGAGGGCTCGTTAGCTGGTCGTGATAAAGCGATATTCCCAGCTGTTGCTGCGATAGGTGGTATGCTGTTACCTGCTCTGGTATATCTATTTTTTAATGTGAATGATGAAATTGCCCGGCAGGGTTGGGCGATCCCGGCAGCGACCGATATTGCTTTTGCACTTGGTATCATGGCACTATTGGGTAAGCGTGTACCAACAGAGTTAAAAGTATTTTTACCTGCCTTGGCGATTATTGATGATCTTGGGGTGATTATCATTATTGCTTTATTCTATACCAAGTCTGTTTCTATTATGTCATTAGGTTTAGCTACGCTTTCTCTGCTGGTATTATTATGGATGAATTGGCGTAAAGTTGAAAATACCTCTGCTTATTTGGTTGTTGGCATCATCTTATGGGTTTGTATTTTAAAATCGGGTATTCATGCTACATTAGCTGGTGTCATTGTGGGGTTTTTGATACCCCTTAAAGGGAAACAAAATAATTCCCCTTCTGAACAATTAGAACATCTTTTACATCCTTGGGTAGCTTATTTAATTTTACCATTATTTGCTTTTGCTAATGCCGGTTTGCAACTTAGTGGTGTGACATTAGCCAACCTTGCCAGTTCCCTGCCCCTTGGTGTTGCGTTAGGTTTATTAATTGGCAAACCAGCAGGTATTTTTTTATTCAGTTGGCTCGCATTAAAATCAGGCGTCGCAAAATTGCCTGCCAAAATTAATCTTAAACAGATATTTGCAGTTTCAGTGCTATGTGGTATTGGTTTTACTATGTCAATTTTTATTGCTAGTTTAGCATTCGAAGGTTTAGATAATTTTAGTACTTATGCACGACTGGGGATCCTAATTGGTTCGACACTAGCGGCAATTTTAGGATTATTATTATTGAATTCCGCATTACCGAAAAAGCCAATTAGCGAGCAAACGACTAATTAGGTAAGATAAAGTTAATTTTAAGTTATAGTCACGTGAAATAAATAGTGTTTTTGTGCTCGCGCTACAATATTTTTATTTATAGCGCGAGTATCTTGTTTAGGTAAAATAAAATGGATCGCTTATCTTCTGATGTTTAGAAAATAACGTATATAAACAGTTATCGATGGTACAAAAGGTATCGATATGAGAATGTCGCATCTCAATTTTAATCATCTCTATTACTTCTGGCATGTTTGTAAAGAGGGATCCGTTGTTGGCGCCGCTGAAGAACTTTATTTAACGCCTCAGACAATAACAGGTCAGATAAAAGCGTTAGAAGAACGTTTGAATGGTAAATTATTTAAAAGGCAAGGCCGAGGACTGGTCCCTTCAGAACTCGGACAACTGGTTTTTCGTTATGCTGATAAAATGTTTGTGCTAAGCCAGGAAATGTTAGATATTGTTAATTATAGTCGTGAATCGAATTTGTTATTTGATGTCGGTGTCGCTGACGCTTTATCTAAACGGCTGGTAAGCCGCGTCCTTGAAACAGCTATCGTTGAGCATGAGCGGATCCATTTACGTTGTTTTGAATCGACCCATGAGCTTTTATTGGAACAATTGAGTCAACATAAGTTAGACATGATCTTATCTGATTGCCCGGTTGATTCATCACAACAAGAAGGATTATTTTCCGTGAAGCTTGGTGAATGTGGCGTTAGTTTTTTCTGTCGCAAACCAATACCGGAAAAACCTTTTCCGCTTTGTTTAGAAGAGCGGCGATTATTGATCCCTGGTCGACGTTCTATGTTAGGTCGTCATCTACTTTCTTGGATCCAGAATAATAAATTGCAGGTAGAAATTTTGGGTGAATTTGATGATGCTGCGTTGATGAAAGCATTTGGCATGTATCATAACGCAATATTTGTCGCACCATCATTATACGCTAATGAAATTTTTTCAGATAATGAAGTGGTTGAAATTGGTCATATGGATAAAGTGAAAGAAGAATATTATGTTATTTTTGCTGAACGTATGATCCAGCATCCAGCAGTGCAACGTGTATGTAATAAAGATTTTTCTGGTTTATTTGATCAAACCTTTTATAAACCATAATAATCATTTTCAATAGTAATGTAATAAAAAAACCGGCTAAAGCCGGTTTTTTAGCAAAATCAAAATAAATTACATTGATTTGATTTGTGCAACTAAGTTTGCTTTATGACGTGCAGCTTTGTTTTTGTGGATCAAGCCTTTGCTAGCATAGCGATCAACAATAGGTTGCATGTCGTTAAATGCTTTTTGTGCTGCTTCTTTATCACCGGTAGCGATAGCGGCATAAACTTTTTTGATAAAAGTACGCACCATAGAACGACGACTAGCATTATGCTGACGGCGTTTCTCTGATTGTATGGCACGTTTCTTAGCTGATTTGATATTAGCCAAGGTCCAACTCCCAAATATTTATTCTATCAAGGACACTCTAAAGGCCGAGGAATATGCCTTTTTAGCCCTCATTTGTCAATGAATTTGTGTAAATAAGCATCGTGTACTGCAATGCAATCTGTTGTGATGACCGATGATTTTATCAGTTTACTGAGTGAGAATACAGTTTTAAATGTGAAAAACGGGATGAAATTGCAGGAAAGTGGGTAAATTAACTATTTTTCTTGCTGACAAACAACAACTTATTATATTTGTTATAAATATTAATCAAATGGTGACTTAACCTTCAAGGTAGTAAGCGGTATAATCCAGCAATTTTTATTATATTGAGCCGATTATGAAGTTAGTACGTGGGATACATAATATTCGCGCATATCATCATGGTTGTGTATTGACTATTGGCAATTTTGATGCTGTTCATCGAGGACATCAGGCATTATTGAAACATTTAAAACAACAGGGTCAGCGTCTCGGACTACTAACGATGGTCATGATTTTTGAACCGCAACCATTGGAATTTTTTTTGGGCGCAAATGCGCCAGCACGTTTAACGCGTTTACGTGATAAGATAAAATACTTTACCGAATATGGCGTTGATTATTTACTGTGTGTTAAATTTAATCCCACATTTGCTTCATTATCACCTCAAGCTTTTGTTTCACAATTACTGGTGGAGAAATTAGGGGTTAAATTTTTGGCGATCGGTGATGATTTTCGCTTTGGCAAAGATAGACAGGGTGATTTTCAATATCTCCGTGCAGCTGGTGAACAATATGGTTTTGAAGTCGCCAATACCGAAAGTTTTTGTGATGCCGGACAGCGTGTTAGCAGTACGGCTGTCAGGCAAGCACTATTAAGTGATAATCTTACCCTTGCTGAGAATCTTATGGGACACCCCTACCGATTAAGCGGTCGAGTGATTTATGGTAGCCAGCTTGGTAGTAAGATCGGTTTTCCAACAGCAAATATACCATTTAAATGTTTAGTTATGCCTGTTAAAGGCGTTTATGTGGTAGAAGTATATGGTTTAGCCGACCACCCATTGCAGGCAGTAGCAAATATTGGTACCCGCCCAACAGTGAATGGGGTAGAACAGCAAATAGAAGTGCATTTGATAGATGTGTGTATGGATATATATGGACGTCATATTGATGTTGTATTGCGTAAAAAATTGCGTAACGAGCAGCGATTTGCTTCTATTGATGAATTAAGACAGCAAATCGGTGAGGATATAATGGCTGCGAGACAATTCTTCCAGTCGTCATAATTAAGATATTTAGCAGAAAATTGGAACTGAGAATCTAAATGAGTGACTATAAAAATACCCTGAATTTACCGGAAACAGGGTTCCCTATGCGTGGTGATCTCGCTAAACGAGAACCACAAATGTTAGCCCGTTGGCATAAAGACGGTTTGTACCAAGCTATTCGCCAGGCCAAAACAGGTAAACAGATGTTTATACTGCATGATGGTCCTCCTTATGCTAACGGTAGTCTTCATATTGGTCACTCAGTTAATAAAATTCTCAAAGATATTATCATTAAATCTAAAGGACTGGCTGGGTTTGATTCGCCCTTTATTCCTGGTTGGGATTGCCACGGTTTGCCAATTGAACATAAGGTTGAACAGATTATCGGTAAACCTGGTGATAAGGTTTCTGCTGCTGAATTTCGTGAACAATGCCGCAAATACGCTAAGGAACAAATTGAAGGTCAAAGAGCTGATTTTATTAGAATGGGCGTGTTTGGTGATTGGGCGCAGCCTTATTTAACCATGGATTTTAATACCGAAGCCAATATTATTCGTGCGTTAGGTAAAGTGATTGAAAATGGCCATTTAGTAAAAGGTGCTAAACCGGTTCATTGGTGTACTGCTTGTGGTTCTTCCTTAGCAGAAGCGGAAGTTGAATATTATGATAAATCATCGCCTTCCATTGATGTACGCTTTAGCGCGGTGGATGCTAAAGCCGTTTATAGTAAATTTGGTGTAGAATCGGCAACTTTGCCGGTTTCAGCCGTGATCTGGACAACAACACCTTGGACATTGCCGGCTAACCGTGCGATTGCGGTTAACTCTGATTTGGAATATCAATTAGTCAAAGTTAATAATGATGAATGTTTAATTTTGGCAAAATCGCTAGTTGAAACGGTAATGCAGCGTATTGCAGCCACAGAGTGGCAAATTATAGCAGAATGTAATGGTGCTGAATTGGAATTACTGCGCTTTCATCACCCGTTTATGAATTTCGATGTACCTGTTATTTTGGGTGATCACGTTACTTTAGATGCGGGTACCGGGCTTGTACATACTGCACCAGGTCATGGCCCTGAGGATTATATTGTTGGACAAAAATATAAACTTGAAATAGCAAATCCTGTCGGCCCAAATGGTTGTTATTTACCTGATACTTATCCTGGTTTAGATGGCGTTTTTGTATTTAAAGCAAATGAGTTAATTATCGAACTTTTAGCGGCCAAAGGCACACTGCTACATAAAGAAATATTACAGCATAGTTATCCTTGTTGTTGGCGGCATAAGACACCCGTTATTTTTCGTGCAACTCCTCAGTGGTTTGTGAGTATGGAAAAAAATGGCTTACGTGAACAATCACTCAAAGAGATCAAAGGTGTTAAATGGATCCCTGAGTGGGGTCAAAGCCGGATTGAATCTATGGTGGCAAATCGCCCAGATTGGTGCATTTCTCGTCAGCGCACTTGGGGTATGCCGATGGCATTATTTGTGCATAAGCAGACAGAGAAATTACATCCACGTACGTTAGAACTGATTGAAGAAGTTGCTAAACTTGTTGAAAAATCAGGTATTCAGGCGTGGTGGGATCTGGATCCCGTTGCCCTATTAGGCAGTGATGCAACTGATTATGTTAAAGTTCCCGATACGCTTGATGTCTGGTTTGATTCTGGTTCTACCCATTATGCCGTTGTCGATGTTCGCCCTGAATTTAAAGGACATTCTGCGGATTTATATTTGGAAGGTTCTGATCAGCATCGTGGTTGGTTTATGTCGTCTCTAATGCTGTCAACGGCGATGAAAGGAAAAGCGCCTTATCGAGAAGTATTAACCCATGGTTTTACGGTTGATGGACAAGGTCGTAAAATGTCAAAATCCTTGGGGAATACGATTAGTCCACAAGATGTCATGAATGATTTAGGCGCTGATATTCTACGGCTATGGGTTGCTTCAACCGATTATACCAGTGAAATCGCTGTTTCAAGTGAGATTTTAAAACGTTCTGCCGATAGCTATCGGCGTATTCGTAATACAGCACGTTTCTTATTAGCCAATTTGAACGGTTTTGATCCGGCTTTACACCAAATTAAACCAGAACAAATGGTTGTATTAGATCGCTGGGCAGTAGGGCGGGCTAAAGCTGCTCAAACGGAAATCATGATGCATTATGCTAATTATGATTTTCATGCAGTTGTTCAGCGGTTAATGCAGTTTTGTTCTGTTGAAATGGGTTCTTTTTATTTAGATATAATAAAAGATCGTCAATATACAGCAAAAAGTGATAGTTTGGCGCGGCGTAGTTGCCAGACAGCCTTATTCCATATCGTAGAGGCATTGGTACGTTGGATTGCGCCGATCCTTTCTTTCACTGCCGATGAAATTTGGCAGCAATTGCCTGGTGAACATGGCAAATATGTCTTTACTGAGGAGTATTATGATGGCTTGTTTGGCCTGGATGATAATGAAACACTCAATGATGAATTTTGGGATGAACTATTAATTATCCGTAGTGAGGTTAATAAAGTTCTTGAACAAGCACGTGCAGATAAGCTTATTCGTAGCTCGTTGGAGGCCGCAGTGACTTTATATGCGGATACCGAACTGGCTGAAATACTTAATCGTTTAGGTGATGAGTTACGTTTTGTATTATTAACCTCACAAGCTAAAGTAATTGATATTACCCAAGCTCCAGTTCACGCACAGAATAGTGAACTGAGTGGATTAAAAATTGCTTTCCAGCAGGCGGAAGGCGATAAATGTCCTCGTTGTTGGCATTATGCAACGGATATTGGTCGGGAGGCGGAGTATGCAGAATTATGCGGCCGCTGTGTTACTAATGTAGCCGGTAACGGTGAAATACGTAAGTTTGCCTAATGAAAAATCCTATTTGCTCTACTGGCTTACGCTGGTTATGGTTAACGGTTGTGATATTAATTGTTGATCTTGGTAGTAAGCAACTCATTTTGAATCATTTTCAATTATATGAGTCGATACCATTAATGCCTTATTTCAATTTGGCTTATGCTCAAAACCCTGGTGCAGCATTTAGTTTTTTAGCTGATAAAGGGGGCTGGCAGCGTTGGTTTTTTGCATTTGTGGCGATTGTCATTTGTGTGGTGCTTATCGTAATGATGTATCGTCAAAGCGTGAACAAAAAATTGAGTAATATTGCTTATGCATTGGTTATTGGTGGAGCATTAGGGAATTTGTGTGATCGCTTAGTCCATGGCTTTGTAGTTGATTTTATTGATTTCTATGTTGGTGACTGGCATTGGCCGACATTTAACATTGCTGATATGGCGATTTGCATTGGTGCGGCACTCATTATTCTCGACAGCTTCATCAATACAGACAAGAAAGTGAGTGCAGCTTAGTTCATCGTTCGTTTACGCTGATCACAGGTTGATTTATTTCTAACAGTAGGTTTTTATTGTCATGTTAACGTTAGTACAAGCAGATAGTGCCGTGTTGCTGCATTTCACGCTGAAACTTGAGGATGGCTCAATTGCTGATTCAACCTATAATCAGGATAAACCGGCACTTTTTCGCCTTGGCGATAAAAGCCTTTCGCTAGCACTGGAAAAACAATTAATGGGTTTAAGTGTTGGTGAGAAAAAAACATTTACCTTAGGCGGAGAGGATGTTTTTGGTAAACCAAACCCAGATATGATCCAATACTTTACGCCAAAAGATTTTATTCAGCTCGGTATGCCTCAAGTTGGTGCCATCATATTATTTACTGTGATAAACGGTAGTGAAATGCCCGGGATGGTAACCGCAGTGACAGAAGAGTCTATCACCGTTGATTTTAATCACCCGTTAGCGGCTCAGGACATCATTTTTGACATTGAAGTGTTGGAAATTGACCCGAAATGGGAGGGCTCAAATGCAAATATTGCTGGCTAACCCTCGAGGTTTCTGTGCCGGTGTTGATCGGGCAATTAGCATTGTTGATCGTGCACTGGCTCTTTATGGTGCTCCGATTTATGTTCGTCACGAAGTCGTCCATAACCGTTATGTGGTTGATAATTTACGTCAACGCGGTGCGATTTTTATTGAACAAATTGCTGAAGTACCTGATGGTGCTATTTTGATCTTTTCTGCTCATGGTGTTTCTCAAGCAATCCGGCGGGAAGCTAAGCAACGTAATCTGACCATGTTATTTGATGCAACTTGCCCATTGGTGACTAAAGTACACATGGAAGTGGCACGTGCTAGTCGTAAAGGTAAAGAAGCGATTTTAATTGGGCATGTTGGCCACCCTGAAGTAGAAGGTACAATGGGACAATATAATAACCCGGCGGGTGGTATGTATCTTGTTGAATCGCCGGAAGATGTTTGGAAGTTACAAGTAAAAGATGAAAATAATCTCTGTTTTATGACGCAGACTACTTTATCGGTAGATGACACAGCTCATGTTATAGATGCACTAAACACGCGTTTTCCAAATATTATCGGACCACGTAAAGATGATATCTGCTATGCCACCACTAATCGTCAAGAAGCGGCGCGAGAGTTGGCCGATAAGGCTGATATTGTATTAGTTGTCGGCTCTAAAAATTCTTCTAATTCCAATCGTCTTGCTGAATTGGCGCAAAGAGCAGGCAAACCTGGTTACCTAATTGACTCTGCTGATGATATTCAAGAACATTGGCTGGAAAATATGCAGATTATTGGTCTTACTGCTGGTGCTTCTGCTCCGGATATTCTTGTTCGCCAGGTTATTGAACGCTTAAAAATTTTAGGAGCTAGTGAAATGGTCGAACTTGCGGGTCATGAAGAAAATATTGTTTTTGAAGTGCCAAAAGAGCTACGGGTTGAGATCAAGCAAATATAATAATTGTTATTTTGGTATTTTATTCAACTAATTTTTAGTACCGCAATTTATTTACTAATTAAGCCAACTCTGATGGCTTTTTTTGTCACTGACGCTTACTAGATCAGTGTTAGCCTTGTCAAACTTAGGATATTTAATCTGTTTTTTAATCAAGAGAGAAAAACATGACTAATTCAGATATGCGAGTTGCCATCGTTGGTGCTGGTGGCCGCATGGGACGTGAACTAATCAAAGCAGTTTCACAACAGGATGGCGTTACTTTAGGGGCAGTGTTAGAAAGAAAAGGCTCAAGCATAGTAGGTACTGATGCTGGTGAATTAGTCGGCATTGGCCGTTTAAATGTTATAATTAGCGATGATCTGATTAATGTTTTAGATAAATTTGATATTTTGATCGATTTTACTCGTCCCGAAGGTACGCAATATTACCTATCTGTTTGTAAAAAATATGCCAAAGCGATGATCATTGGTACTACAGGTTTTAATGAAACTGAACAAAAGTTGATTGAAGAAGCGGCGAAAACAATCCCTATTGTATTGGCGGCAAATTTTAGTGTCGGCGTTAATTTGGTGTTAAAGTTATTAGAAAAAGCAGCAAAAGTGATGGGTCAATATAGTGACATTGAAATTATTGAAGCTCATCACAGGCATAAAGTCGATGCACCCTCAGGAACCGCCTTAGCAATGGGCGATGTTATTGCTAAGACAATGGGTCGTGATTTAAAAAATTGTGCAGTATATGGTCGTCAAGGTATTACGGGTGAAAGAGAAAAGAACAGCATTGGTTTTGCCACGATTAGAGCTGGCGATATTGTTGGGGAGCATACAGCGATTTTTGCTGATATTGGTGAAAGAATTGAGATAACTCATAAAGCATCAAGTCGCATGACGTTTGCAAATGGCGCTGTTAAAGCTTGTTTGTGGTTAAAAGGAAAAAATAGTGGCTTATATAGCATGAAAGATGTATTAAATTTAGAAAATGTTTAGTTTTTTATTAATCTATTTATTTGATAAAGCATAATTAATTTTTAGTTTTTGTTTTATTTATAGATTTATTAAGTGTTTTGTTTGATAACTGTTTTTTTTAATATTTAAAATGAAAATCTTATTGATTTAAGATGTTTTTGGCGCATTCATTATAATGAAATTTAGTTAAAACCTATTTTTGCAATTATCTTGTTATGTAATCGATTATCTTGCTAAGATAATCTATCATTTTACTAGTTACATTGATTTTTCATTATAAATTAGCTAAAAAAATAATTTTTTACTAGACAATCACTCTTCTCATCATTAGAATGCGCGCAATTTGTCAAAAATTTGCTTAAAGTCCATTTTGGCACGAATTTATTGGCTTACGCATGAATAAATATGCTCAATACATGGTTTTTTATTCTTTTGGAGGGTATTTTGATTAAGCCAGCTATATTGGTTCTGGAAGACGGAACCCAGTTTCATGGTCATTCCATTGGGGCTGAAGGAATTGTTGTTGGAGAAGTTGTTTTTAATACATCAATGACTGGATATCAAGAAATTCTCACTGATCCTTCCTACTCCCGCCAAATTGTTACACTTACTTATCCTCATATTGGAAACACGGGCATCAATCCTGATGACGAAGAGTCTGCTATCATTCATGCTCAAGGGCTTGTTATACGTGATTTATCATTAATTTATAGTAACTTTCGCGGAAAAGAAAGCTTATCTGATTATTTAAAGCGCCATAAAACAGTAGCAATTGCTGATATTGATACTCGTAAGCTTACGCGGTTATTAAGGGAAAAAGGCGCACAGAATGGTTGTATTATTACTGGCAATAATTTAGATGCCCATTTGGCATTAGAAAAAATTAAATTATTTGGTGGAATAAAAGGACTGGATTTAGCTAAAGAAGTCACAACTAAAGAGGTTTATACCTGGCAACAGCAGAGTTGGCAGCTGGCAGCCGATGGATTATCGACTATTAAGGCACGGGAGCAACTCCCTTATCATGTTGTTGCTTATGATTTTGGTGTCAAACAAAATATTTTACGCTTACTCGTTGATCGCGGTTGTTATTTGACGGTTGTTCCAGCAACAACCCCTGCTGATGAAGTATTAAAAATGGCACCTGATGGAATATTTCTTTCTAATGGCCCGGGTGATCCAGCCGCTTGTGATTATGCGATCAAAGCCATCAAACAGTTTTTAACGACAGAAATCCCTATTTTTGGTATTTGTTTAGGTCATCAATTACTGGCACTAGCTAGTGGAACCGATACCGTTAAAATGAAATTTGGCCATCATGGTGGTAACCATCCAGTAAAAGATTTAGTTAATAATTGCGTTATGATCACCGCACAAAATCATGGTTTTGCGGTTGATGAAACAACATTATCTGACAAATTGCGAGTTACCCACAAATCACTATTTGATAGCAGCCTACAGGGCATACATCGTACCGATAAACCTGCATTTGGATTTCAAGGACATCCTGAGGCAAGTCCTGGCCCTAAAGATGCAGAACCTCTATTCAATTATTTTATTGAATTGATTATAAAGTATCGTCAAATAAATTTAGCTACTCAAGTTGATTGATCAGGAGCAAAAAATGGCAAAGCGTACAGATATAAAAAGTATCCTGATTTTAGGTGCCGGTCCAATTGTTATAGGCCAAGCTTGTGAATTTGATTACTCAGGTGCACAAGCTTGCAAAGCACTACGTGAAGAGGGTTATCGCGTTATTTTAGTCAATTCCAATCCGGCAACTATTATGACAGATCCCGAACTGGCGGATGCTACTTATATTGAGCCGATTCAGTGGGAAGTGGTACGCAAAATTATTGAAAAAGAGCGGCCTGATGCGATTTTACCTACAATGGGTGGACAAACTGCTTTAAACTTTGCTTTAGAATTAGAGCGTAAAGGCGTATTAAACGAATTTGCTGTTACTATGATTGGCGCAACGGCTGATGCAATTGATAAGGCGGAAGATCGTCAGCGGTTTGATAAAGCAATGAAGAAAATCGGCCTTGAAACTGCTCGTTCAGGAATTGCCCATTCCCTGGAAGAAGCATTAGAAGTGGTAGAGCAAGTAGGCTTCCCCTGTATTATTCGCCCTTCATTTACTATGGGCGGTTCGGGTGGCGGTATTGCTTATAACCGTGAAGAGTTTGAAGACATTTGTCTGACCGGTTTAGATCTTTCACCAACCAATGAATTATTGATAGATGAATCGTTAATTGGTTGGAAAGAGTATGAAATGGAAGTGGTTCGTGATAAAAATGATAATTGTATCATTATCTGTTCTATTGAAAATGTCGATGCGATGGGGATCCATACGGGAGATTCTATTACTGTTGCTCCTGCACAAACATTAACCGATAAAGAATACCAAATTATGCGCAATGCATCGATGGCAGTGTTGCGAGAAATTGGTGTAGAAACAGGTGGTTCAAATGTTCAATTTGCCGTAAATCCTAAAACTGGTCGTTTAATTGTTATTGAAATGAATCCCCGGGTATCACGTTCATCGGCCCTGGCATCTAAAGCAACTGGTTTTCCTATTGCTAAGGTTGCAGCGAAACTTGCGGTAGGTTATACCCTTGATGAATTAATGAATGATATTACCGGCGGGCGCACACCCGCTTCTTTTGAACCTTCTATTGATTATGTCGTGACTAAGATCCCGCGTTTTAACTTTGAAAAATTCCCGGGTAGTAATGATCGTCTGACAACTCAGATGAAATCTGTTGGTGAGGTCATGGCGATTGGGCGAACTTTTCAAGAATCTATGCAAAAAGCATTGCGTGGATTAGAAGTCGCCGCAACGGGTTTTGATCCTAAAGTAGATTTAGATGAATTCGACTCGTTAACCAAAATTCGCCGTGAATTGAAAGACGCTGGAGCTGAACGTATTTGGTATATAGCCGATGCATTCCGCGCAGGTATGTCTGTGGATGGTGTGTTTAATTTAACTAATATCGATCGTTGGTTCTTGGTACAGATTGAAGAACTTGTTCGTTTAGAAGAGAAGGTTACTGAGTTTGGCGTTAATGGATTGTCAGCAGAGTTTTTGCGGCGCTTGAAACGAAAAGGTTTTGCCGATATTCGTTTAGCTAAATTAGTCGGTGTTTCTGAAGCTGAAATCCGTAAATTACGTCATAAATATAAATTGCATCCTGTTTTTAAGCGAGTTGATACTTGTGCGGCAGAATTTGCTACCGATACCGCTTATCTCTATTCCACTTATGAAGATGAATGTGAAGCCAATCCTGACAGTACCCAATCTAAGATTATGGTACTAGGTGGTGGACCAAACCGCATTGGTCAAGGAATTGAATTTGATTATTGCTGTGTTCATGCTGCGTTGGCGTTACGTGAGGACGGTTATCAAACAATAATGGTAAACTGTAATCCTGAAACAGTTTCTACCGATTACGATACTTCTGATCGTCTCTATTTTGAACCAGTGACGTTAGAAGACGTATTAGAAATAGTTAGGATCGAACAACCTGCAGGTGTAATTGTGCAGTATGGTGGCCAGACACCATTAAAATTGGCACTTGCTCTGGAAGAAGCGGGCGTTCCTATTATTGGCACTAGCCCAGATGCGATTGATCGCGCTGAAGATCGTGAGCGGTTTCAACAAGCCGTGACCCGTTTAGGGTTGAAACAGCCAGAAAACGCCACAGTTACCACTATTGAACAGGCTATAGAAAAAGCTCACAGTATTGGTTACCCATTAGTTGTACGTCCCTCTTATGTTTTAGGCGGACGCGCAATGGAGATTGTCTACGATGAAACTGACTTACGTCGGTACTTTCAGACAGCAGTCAGTGTTTCTAATGATGCACCAGTATTGCTCGATCATTTCCTCGATGATGCCATTGAGGTTGATGTCGATGCTATCTGTGATGGGGAAGCCGTTTTAATTGGTGGTATTATGGAGCATATTGAACAGGCTGGTGTTCATTCTGGTGATTCTGCCTGTTCCTTGCCACCTTATACCTTGAGTCAGAATATACAGAATGTCATGCGTAAGCAGGTAAAAAAACTGGCTTTTGAATTACGCGTTCGAGGATTAGTGAATGTTCAATTTGCGGTTAAAAATAATGAAGTTTATTTAATCGAAGTGAATCCGCGTGCTGCGCGTACAGTGCCTTTTGTATCAAAAGCAACAGGAATACCACTGGCAAAAGTGGCCGCTCGCGTCATGGTTGGGCAATCCTTAGCAAAACAGGGTATAACGAAAGAAATTATTCCACCTTATTATTCGGTAAAAGAAGTTGTATTACCATTTAATAAATTCCCTGGGGTTGATCCTATTTTGGGACCAGAAATGCGTTCGACCGGTGAAGTTATGGGTATAGGTCGTACTTTTGCCGAAGCATTTGCTAAAGCCATGTTTGGTTGCTCTTCTACAATGAAAAAATCTGGACGGGCATTACTTTCAGTCAGAGAAAATGATAAAGCCAAAATTGTTGATTTAGCAGCTAAATTAATTGAGCATGGTTTTGACTTAGATGCAACTCATGGTACTGCAATTGTGTTGGGTGAAGCAGGAATTAACCCGCGTTTAGTTAATAAAGTACATGAGGGACGCCCTCATATTCAGGATAGAATAAAAAATGGTGAATATAGTTATATTGTCAATACGACTGCCGGTCGCCGTGCAATAGAAGATTCGAAGCTTATTCGTCGAAGTGCATTACAATATAAAGTAAATTATGACACTACTATTAATGGCGGTTTTGCGACAGCGATTTCCCTCAATGCTGATCCTACGGAGCGGGTTATCTCTGTCCAAGAGATGCATAAAATGATCGGGCGTTAACTTTTATTACTATTTAAAAAATGGCCCTGTTAAATGGGTCATTTTTTATTCTGTGCCAATAAAAGCCGTGATATTTATTTGGCTTTTTTATGTTTCCAATATACAACAAGTGAGCCAATCAATCCGCTAATGAGTAACAGAATAGGTAAGAATATTAAAATATTCATGACAATATTTTCATGGCGTTTAATAAAAGGAATTTGATTAATTGCGTAGCCTAGAGAAACAATGATCCCAATCCATAATAGACCACTAAGCCAATTGAATAATTGAAAGCGACGGTGGCTTAAGGTTGAAAGTCCGGCTAAAACCGGCAATAGTGTGCGAACAAAAGCTAAAAAACGACCGAACAGAAGCGCATATAAGCCTTGGTCGTTAAATAATCGATTTGCACGATCGTGATACTCTTGTGGGATCTGTTTTAACCATTGTTTTATTACATTCGTATCACTAAGCCATCGCCCCTGTAAAAAACCTAACCAACAACCTAGGCTAGCAGCAATAGTTAAAATAATAATTGTCGGAATAAAGGAAAGAACACCTTTGGCAATCAAAGCACCGGAAAGAACAAGTAGTGTATCTCCGGGCAGAAATGCTGCAGGAAGAATACCGTTTTCTAATACAATAATGGTAAAAAGCACCGCATAAATAATCCATAAAGTATCGGGATTAATTAATTTAGCAAAATCATGATGCCAAATTGCCATCACGATTTCATTGAGAACTTGCATAGCTTACCCTGTTAATAACCACCAATGAAGAACCGATATAGTTGTCAGTTTACCTTAAAAAACTGGATTATGTTGGATTTATTCACGCGTTTATTATAAAAGCAGTTGGATAGAAAGTGCCTATCTCAGAGTAAAAATATTAAAGATGGCAAATGTATGTTGCGGCTATCTGTTATTAGAACAAATCAAATTGCTGCAAACTTATTGATAACAGGTAAATAAATAAAAATTTCATCAAATAGTAATGATAATTACTATCAAATGATTTAATGTCTGGTATGATCAGTAAGTTTTTCATAATGTAAGTGTGGAAAATAAAAATTTACTACGAATAGATTAGCTGGCATAAGCTATGATCAGCTAAAAGGATCGCGTTAAATAACAGAAGAGTGATAGCCAACTGATGCGTAAATTGATAGCTTCTATTTTATTGGCAATAAGTTTGATAAATGTAACTTTCGCCGAGACAAATCCGGTAGGTCTGTCTGAGCAGTTTCAGCCTGTTAATATACCTAATCAGCAAGATATATCCATTGCAAATCAAATTCCAACGACTTCGGCCAATGGAGAGCAACTAAGCGAGAAAGATCTTGCCACTGAAAAAAATGTAGCAACACTACAACAGGAACCTAACTTATTAACTGCAAAAGGAGGATTTGATCAAGATCTTTCGATTTGGAGTATGTATCAGCATGCTGACGTGATTGTAAAAGCCGTCATGTTAGGATTAATTTTTGCTTCAATTATTACCTGGGCTCTATTTTTTTCAAAAAGCATCGAACTGATTGGAGCATACCGACAGCTTCGAAAAGAACAGCAAAAACTATCTAAAGTAAAATCACTCGATGAAGCGATAGGAATTGCTGCAACATTTAAAAAAAGTAGTATTACTCGAAAATTATATGATGAAGTTGTGGCGGAAAAAACATTATCTGCCGGCAGTCGTGATTTAAATGGAACCAAAGATCGTGCCAGTTTTCGCCTTGAAAGAGCTGTTGCTTCAATTAGTCGTTATATGGGGCGAGGTAATGGTTATTTAGCAACCATAGGGGCAATTTCCCCCTTTATTGGTTTATTTGGAACGGTTTGGGGAATTATGAATAGCTTTATTGGTATAGCTCATTCTCAGACGACTAATTTAGCGGTTGTTGCCCCTGGCATAGCAGAAGCTTTGTTAGCTACGGCAATAGGACTGGTAGCTGCGATACCAGCAGTGGTTATTTATAATTTATTTGCGCGCATGATTAATACCTATCGTGGACAACTGGGTGATGTAGCTGCTCAGGCTACGGTATTGTTAGGTAGAGATTTGGATTTAGCTGATAGTAAAAGAGAAAGGTAAGTACTTATGGCGATCCGTTTGAACGATGATTTAAATGATAATGGTGAAATGCATGAAATTAATGTTACACCATTTATTGATGTAATGTTGGTTTTACTGATTATTTTCATGGTTGCGGCACCTTTAGCAACAGTCGACATTAAAGTTGATTTACCCGCTTCTACGGCTAAACCCCAACCTAGACCGGAAAAACCGTTATTTTTAACAGTGAAAGAGAATGGTCAAATGTATGTTGGAGAGCAAAATGTTTCTCAGGAGCAATTGGCATCAGCTTTGGATCAGATAACTGGTATAAATAAAGAAACCACTATTTTTTTTCAAGCAGATAAAACAGTAAATTATGAAAGAATAATGGATGTAATGAACTTATTACGTAAATCTGGTTACCTTAAAGTGGGATTAGTTGGCATGGAGATGTCACAGAGCACAAAATAGCGTATTGCTAATATTGTCCACTGGGTAATTAAATACCCAGTGTTGATTTATATACGTTAGTAATAAATCAATAGTATAATATATTTTTTATATTCTATAAACATATTAATTGCATGGTTAATAAATTAGATAATTAATAATTTCAAATTTATTTATATTACAAAATAATAAACTATTACTTAGAATAAAAATATTTTAATAAAAAACTTATATTTATTTTTTATATAATTTATAGTTATTAATTTCATTTTTCTTAAACTAATAAGTTAGAAGTAAGCGTTGGTAAGTTTTTTATTCATATAAGTAGTTGACTTCTATTTATAGCATAGATAAAGAGAATGAATGTATTTAAGAAAGTTTAGCTTAATGTACGCTATAATTACCTACAAAAAATAAAGTAATTTAATTGCCTTGTCAGATAAAAAATAATTTAATAAAAAATACTTGCATAAAAATAGAGTTTAATTATAGAATAATTATGCTAAATATTAGATAATATATTATTAATATTGTAGATAATTACTATTAGAGTAGAATAGTTGTGTTTATAAATCATTTGTACAATTAATATAGTTATGCCTGCAATGGAATTTATATCTAATAACCATAAACCATAGTCATTTTTTAAGCTGGCTATGATTTAAAGCAAGTTTAGAAATTTTAATGGGCTGACTTTTCAATAACTACATACAGCAAAGTATATCAATAATATTTAACTACAGTAATATTAACGTTATCTAGCCAAGATAACGTTTTTTTTAATCTATTTAATATGTTCCATATAGAAGTTGATATATTCAATTATCCATCTTGGTAAATAATAAATTTTTTATTTACTTTTTAATTTATGATTATTATTGATTTTAATGGAATTTTCAGTCGAATATAACTGAAACAGTTAGTATTATAATTTTTAGTGATAGAAAATTAATCTAACTATGATTAGTCATAATCTATCGGTTGAAAAAATTTGTCATAAAATATATATAAGTTACCACTTATAATTATATTTTATTCATTTATACAAATAAATGTATAGTGATATGCGTTTATATATCATCCAGTCTGGGAGGCGAGGGTGAATCTATCTAGTCGATAAAACTAAACTGGCGATTAAAAATCGCCATTCCTAGTGGTTTATTGCATTACCAAGTCAAGCTAATTAAATGTTCATTTCTGCACCGAATACATCAATTAGGCATTTTATCAGTGCACTAATTTCGTTTGTCATCAAAATATAGTCAGCATCAAAACGTTGGGCAAAATCTGTTTTATCAATATCATCATTTTGTTCTTTTATCAGATCACTAAATTTTAGTCTTTTAATTGTTCCGTCGTCGGAAAGAATAAATTGAATACGCTCTTCCCATTCTAATGCTAACTTTGTTACTCGTTTTTTAGCTTCAATGTGGGCGATAATTTCATCACAGAATAAATCTTGTTTTTTACAACGTATCACTCCATCTTCTTCAACGGGTGCTTTTAATTCAGCTTCATCCATTAAACTGAATCCATTAGCAGGTTTGCCAGAGCGCACCCACTCCGTTAAAGTTAGTTCGATCGGATTTTGATAACTTAAAGGCACAACCGGAAGCGAGCCTAATGTTTTACGTAAAAATGCCAGATTATCTTCAGCACGTTTAGTACTCGCTGCATCAACAATAATCAGGTTATTGGTTATATCTAACCAGATATAAGTATGACTGATTTTACTAAAGGCCCTGGGTAAAAGTGCATGCAGGACTTCATCTTTTAATGGATCTTTTTCGCTTTTTTTCAGTTTTCGTGCTTGGGCTGTTTCTATTTTCTTAATTTTAGCTTCTAACTCTTGTTTAATAACCTGTGCTGGCAGAAGCTTTTCTTCTTTTTGGACGCAAAGTAAAATTTGGTTATTAACCGTGTGTATTAGTGCTTCACTGTGAGATCCCATCGGTGAAGTCCAGCCCATTTTCATGATATCTTGGCTTGTGCATGGGCTATAAGCCAGGGTGGCAAGTTGTTTTTCAAGCTTATCTACGGATAATTTGAATTCCCGATTTAAGCGGTAGATCATTAAATTTTTAAACCACATCTCAAGGCTTCCTCGTTATTCCTTATTTAAAAATTGGGGATATGATAACGGATCACACTCTTCGACCCTAGTTTTCAATCGCTATTTTTATTGATTAAGTCAGTTTTAATCGATTTTATCCATCCGCATAGGTTATTTTTATCTTTAATAATTATTTAATTAAATGGTAAATTACATTTTTAAAATATAGGCTAATATTCTGTCATTAATTATTTTTAATGAAATTTTTATTGCTTGATACTGGTTTTTATAATCGATTAAAAAAGAGGGTAAATAATGTCTTATTTTTTTGATTAAATTATTTAATAAATTTTTAGAGGGATCTATTGCCAGAAATAGAATATAAAAATGAGATTATTTTTGCCATAAAAATAATATTTTTGCTGTATGCTTAAAGGTGATTTATTGTAAACTTACTGATTTTATAAGCTTGTTTTTTATTTATGAGGGTAGGGTTATTTTAATAAATTATTTTTAATTCATTTTATAAAATATTTTCATTTTATTATTTTATTATGATTTTTTAAATACTAAAAGCAAAGAAAATTATTTTATTATTTGAAATTGGCATTTTTCAATTATTTTGTTCAGCATAAATTAATGGGTATTTTTATGGCAAGAAAATTAAAACCCATCATAACATTTATTGCTACTTTATCTTTAGCAGAGATTTCACAGGCAACAAGTATTTATGATGATCAATATACGCGTTTTGATATTTATGGGCAAATTAGATTATTAAATAGCTGGGATACGGAAAAAAATAGAGCCATGATTGGCGATGATGGTAGTCGTATTGGTTTATTTGCCGAGCATAAGCTGCCTCATGAGGTTAAAGTATTTGGCAATATTGAATTAGGTTTAGATACGCAAAAGTCGAATAGTAATAATCCTAACAGCCAATTTGAACTCTATAATCGGGTTGGCTATGTTGGTATTTCTCATGCAGAATATGGGAAAGTACAATTTGGCCGTACTTATGTTCCTATTGATTCAGTTGCTAAATCTAATTTAGGTTATAACAATACTGGTGTGCTCTATTTTGCTGATGTACTGAGTCGAAATACCGGTATATCTTCTGGCTATGTAAAGCAAGAAAATGGCAATACCATTTATCGTGGTACTGGACGGGATATTTTTACCCTACGTTTGCCCCATACTATCTATTTAGAAACACCTTCATTTAAAGGCGTAAAGTTTGCAGGCAGTTATTCTAGACCCTCGGAAGGCAGTGGTGAGCGTGATTACAGTGATATTCTTCATGCTTACTCATTGGGTCTTTTTTATCAGAACGCTTTAGGTTTCGAACTGGCTACTGGTTGGGCTGAAGCGGTGGGTGAAAAAAACCAAACAGGAAAAAAACCGCAAGACAAAATGTTCGCATTGGGGGTCAAATATATTTTTCCTGATAAGACCGCTTCAATTGGAATTGATTATGGTCGGTTACAATCAACGAATGTAGTAGTCGCCAGGAAAACACTGACGCCAACATCGGTGACAGGGGATTGGTCAGCTCATCTCTACAGTATTGGCGCAAAATGGCACTGGCTAGAATCAGATACAGGCTTATATGCCGGTTACGGACTAAGATCAGGCGATAAAAAAACCTTTGACTATCCAAAGCAGACTTATACGTTAGGTGTAGATAAAGACTTTGCAGTAATGAAAAATAAGCAATTACTTTTATATATGGAAATGGCGTATAACCACCTTCATAGTAAAAATCAAGCTTATGAGAAAGATAATTGGTTTTTGGTTGAGACAGGTTTGCGTTTCTTTTTCTAACCAATTTCATGAAAATTCACCCTAATGAATGATAGCGATTTAGTCTATTATATAAAGGTAAAAATTATAATAACAGCCAGAATGGCTGTTATTTTTTATATTAGATTCAATGGCAAAATCACTATATTTGGCAAACCATATCTTATCAATTGTTATCTTAATGGTATAAGAAAGTCACTAAAAACGCATAGTGTTTTGCTATACTAATGCCGACTTGCTAATAGTTAGTAACGATTGGACAAAATAAATTCTGCTGCAAGTTGTGTTAATTTTCACCAAATACTTTGAAGCGAATGTTATCGTCAATATAGGTTTTTTCATTAGCCGGTTGTTTAATTGCACCAAAGACTAACTGAGCACGTAATTTCCACGAGTTTGGGATCTTCCAACTGGCATGCACTTTTTCATCAATGAGTGGATTGTAGTGTTGCAGTGATGCGCCCACTTTTTCTTGTGCTAGACTCGCCCAAACCGCATATTGTGCCATTCCGCTACTCTGTTCTGACCAAACAGGGAAGTTATCGGCATAAAGTGGGAATTTTTGCTGTAATTCTTTGATAATATTTTGTTCTTCAAAAAATAATACCGTACCTGCGCCGGCAGCAAAACTATCGATTTTTTTCTCTGTGGTAGTAAATATCTCTTTAGCAACAATTTCTTTTAGCGTTTCTTTGGTAATATTGTGCCACAGTTTTTTATGTTCATCGCCTAATAAAATAACCACCCGCGATGTTTGGGAATTAAATGAAGAAGGTGCTTCTTTAACGGCTTCTTTAACCAATTTAATAAGTCTTGCTTGAGAAATAGGTAATGAGTTATCTATATTGTAAATGGTTCTTCTTTCTTTCATCATTTCTATAAATTTGTTTGGCATTATATTCTCCTTATATTAATAAGGTCATAAATTGATTGTGCGCAGCTAGGTTATTGATAACTATAATCGGACTGACAAAAAATCATAGATAAAAAATTTAACTATATAGTTCAAAAATTCAGTTATTAATTAATTTTGTGAATTACATACCAGATCTCATCTTAAGTTTAAAAATTTGCAACTTAATAAAATTGGCGACAATAATTCATTAAATGGTTATAAATATGAAATAATAGTGCCAATTAATTTGATAATGAAATAATGATAGGATCAATCATGGTAAGATGTATTCTGGTCGTCGAAGATGAAACTGCGATCCGTGAGATGATTTGCTTTATATTAGAACAGAATGGATTTCAAACAGTTGAGGCAGATGATTATGATTCAGCAATCGCGCAGCTTATAGAGCCTTATCCTGCACTTATTTTGCTGGATTGGATGATCCCAGGTGGTTCGGGCATCCAGCTTATTGCCCATATAAAACGTGATCAACTGACGCGAAATATTCCCATTATGATGTTAACCGCTAGGGGAGAAGAAGCAGATCGGGTACGTGGTTTAGAAATAGGTGCAGATGATTATCTTACTAAACCTTTTTCACCTAAAGAGCTGATTGCTAGGGTAAACGCAATTTTACGTCGTGTTTCAGCTTTGGCTAGCGACAATGTTATCGAAATGAACGGATTGAAATTAGATCCTGCTTCTCATAGGGTAATGAGCGATACAATGTCGATAGAACTGGGACCGACAGAATATAAATTATTGTATTTTTTTATGACCCATCCAGAACGAGTTTATAATCGTGAGCAATTATTAAATTATGTATGGGGTGTGAATGTTTATATTGAGGATCGTACAGTAGATGTGCATATTCGTCGTTTACGTAAAGCACTGGCTGTGGCTGGTCATGAAAAAATGATCCAAACTGTTCGAGGTACAGGCTATCGTTTCTCTGTCCGTTATTGATTGCTGGTTATAAGGAAAAGTCGACGTGCTTGAACGTTTGTCGTGGAAAAACTTAGTGGTTGTTCTGGTTTTATTCTGCTTACCGGCATGTGGATTATCACTTTTTATTGGTCATTTATCTTGGTTGCTCGTGATTTCACTATTAGCGGCTTTATGCTGGCATAGTTATCATTTACTGAAATTATCCGATTGGCTTTGGCTTGAACGTCGTTTACTGCCACCCACCGGGAAAGGTGTTTGGGAGCCGATTTTTTATGGTATTTATCAGTTACAACAACGTAATCGTAAACGCCGGCATGAATTGGTACAGATTATTAGGCGATTTCGTAGTGGTGCAGAATCTTTACCTGATGCCGTAATCATCATGACCGCAGAAGGTAATATTGTTTGGTGTAATCGTTTAGCTGAATATTTATTAGGTTTTCGTTGGCCAGAAGATAGTGGGCAATCTATTTTCAATTTACTTCGTTATCCTGATTTCAACCGCTATTTTATTTTGGCCGACTATTCCGTGCCATTTACGATAGCGTTAAATAACGGTGCAATAGTTGAATTTCAAATTATGTCTTATGTTGATGACCAATTACTAATGGTTGCAAGAGACATAACGGAAAAGGAGAAATTGGAAAAATTACGCGGCGAATTTTTTGCTAATGCTAATCATGAGTTACGCACACCGTTGACCGTTTTGCAAGGTTACCTGGAAATCATGGATGAGCAAAACGATAGCTATCCGGCTAATAAAAAAGCCTTATGCTCAATGCGTGAACAAGTGGCACGCATGGATAGTTTAATTAAACAAATACTCCAGCTTTCCCGCATTGAAATAGCAGCGCATATTAATTTGAATGAACAGATCAATATTCCGGCAATGCTAAATATAATAAAACAGGATGTAATAAATTTAAGCTTGGCAAAGCATAAAATTATTTTTGATGTAGATAAAGAATTGCAAGTTTATGGTAATGAAGAGCAATTAAAAAGTGCTATTTCAAATCTTATTTATAATGCGATTAACCATACACCGGTTGGAACATCTATTCACATTTGTTGGCAACATGTTAAACAGGGAGCACTTTTTTCTATTCGCGATAATGGTCCGGGAATTGCTTCCACGCATTTGCCACGTTTAACGGAACGTTTTTATCGAGCAGATAAATCGCGTTCTCGCCGAATGGGCGGCGGCAGTGGATTAGGATTGGCTATTGTTAAACATGCATTAATTCATCATCATTCCCAATTAAATATTGAAAGTCAATTAGGTAAGGGGTCGGTATTTAGTTTTATTTTACCGTCTAGTTTAGTTGTGATAACAAAAAATGGACAAAATTAAATTTCATTGGCTGTATTTTAGTTAAATAAGTTTAGCAAAATAATACATTTGCATGAGTAAATGTTAGTGTTGGTTAAATTTTGTGCAAATCATATAACGTATATTGAGTAAACACTAAAACCAATCACTAAATAAAAAATTTATTTCAGATTTTTATTCTGCTTTTTCGATTTACTATTGCCTTTTATCATTATAAAAGTTTTACTTGTAGTCTGTTATTGGCGTATTTTTCTGTTTTTATCAAATTTATCAGATTAATTAAATATATTTTTTACTGATTAAAATTAGCGGAGATCACAGTCAATAAATAAAAAGTGGTTTAGGTTTTAGTTCTACTTAAGCTGGATGATAAATAACAACAAATTAACAACAATTATGGCATATCGTTTAACATCGAGAGATATTCTAGCGTTAGGGTTTATGACCTTTGCGTTATTTGTAGGAGCAGGAAATATTATTTTTCCTCCCATGGTTGGTTTGCAAGCTGGTGAGCATGTATGGATAGCGGCAGCTGGATTCCTGCTAACAGGTGTTGGTTTGCCTGTTATTGCTGTTATCGCCTTAGCAAAAGTAGGTGGCGGTATCGAACAGCTTAGTGCGCCGATTGGCAAATGTGCGGGGTTACTGTTAGCAATCGTCGCCTATTTATCGGTCGGGCCATTATTTGCGACACCTCGTACTGCAACCGTTTCTTATGAAGTCGGAATTGCCCCACTAGTAGGCGGCGTTTCTTCGATTTCATTGTTTATCTATAGTCTTATTTATTTTGCCATTGTGATAGCGATTTCACTCTATCCAGGCCGATTGCTCGATAGTGTAGGGCATATCCTAGCGCCAATAAAAATGATTGCATTAGCTATTTTAGGTATTGCTGCGTTACTTTGGCCAGCAGGTGAACCTATTATGTCAACGCCATCCTACACAGAAATGGCTTTTTCTAATGGTTTTATTAATGGCTATCTGACTATGGATACCTTGGGTGCGATGGTTTTTGGCATTGTTATTGTGAATGCTGCCCGCTCACGTGGCGTCGAAAATTCCGCTCTTCTAACCCGTTATACGATGTGGGCTGGATTAATTGCCGGCGTGTTATTAACATTGGTTTATGTTTCATTGTTTAAACTGGGTGAGAATAGCGGCACGTTATTGCCTAACGCCAGTAATGGTGCTGATATTTTGCATGCCTATGTGCAACATACTTTCGGTAATTATGGTAGCTTTTTCTTAGGAGTACTGATTTTTGTTGCTTGTATGGTAACGGCGGTTGGACTTACTTGTGCTTGTGCTGAATTTTTCGCGCTTTATGTACCATTTTCTTATCGTAAATTAGTCTGGATACTTGGTATCTTTTCTATGGTGATTTCTAATTTAGGATTAAGTAAACTGATTGAATTCTCTATTCCAGTATTAATTGCGATTTACCCACCATGTATTGTATTGATTATAATGAGCTTTACTTTGAAATGGTGGAAGTGTGCATCCAGGGTGGTTGCGCCAACAATGTTGGTAAGTTTACTATTTGGTTTATTAGGTGCCATGAAATCCTCTGAGCTTTTGCAAGCATTCATTCCTGCAATGGCAAAAAAATTACCACTTTATAATCATGATCTAGCCTGGCTGGTACCATCATTAATTGTCTTAGTTTTGTTTGCATTATATGATCGTATTAACACTAAACAGCACTAATATAAAGTTAGATGCCTAAAGCATGTAATTTAATAGCAATAAACCCTAGTCTTTAATCAGCTAGGGTTTATTTGTTTTCATTAATAGCGCTCTTTTTTTTGTTCGAGTTTCAACAAAGATGATCATTTCTGGATAAAATTGCCAAAAGAAAGTAGAAAAGCGAGAGTAATGCAGAATAAAGTCATCAAAGGAACCGATTAAATTAACCAGTTTAGGCCGTCTGCGCGCCATGCTGTTTAATACATTACTAATATATTCAGGTTCTGCATAACGGATCAGCCAGTTTTGTGACCATAAATACTCATTTAATTCTTGAAATTTCTCTGGGGTATAATATAAGTTCGGTTCAATTTGCTGGCGAGCATAATCAACAAATTGGGGTAGAGTTTGCTTTGATTCGATTTGATCCCAATATAAAGCGAGAAAATGATCCCAAACTAAATCGAGAGTAATTGCGGCGACTCGACGGTATGGCGGCCGAAAAAGTTGCTTTGCATTAATCACAATGGGGTGTTGATCGGTAAATTTATCTACTTGGCGATGCATTCTGATCCCGGCCACAATATCCGGTGAATACAAACCATCAGGATCACCGCGAACGAAATCCGCCATTAAATTTCCTAATAAGGAACTTTGAGCTCGTTGAGCTAAATGCAAGTGTGCAAGAAAATTCATAGTGTCATTATAAGTGAATTTTTAGTTTTCGTGATGCTTATTTGTTGCACTGTCTTTATCACCGCACTAGACTAGTGCGCTTGTTTTGATCAAATAGTATAAAGAAATGCGTATTTCTGATTTTGCTTTTAAATTACCTGATGAGTTAATAGCCCATTATCCCTTAGCTAAACGTAGTCACTGCCGGCTACTTTCTTTAGACGGTTCAACTGGTGAACTGGCTCATGGTATTTTTACTGATATTATTGATAAATTAGAATCAGGTGATCTGCTAGTTTTCAATAATACGCAGGTTATACCTGCACGCCTTTATGGCCGTAAAATGTCTGGTGGCAAAATTGAAGTATTAATTGAGCGCATGTTAGATCCCCACCGAGTTTTGGCACATGTTCGTGCTTCGAAAGCGCCCAAGGTAGGCGCTGAATTATTATTAGGTGATGATGAAAGCGTCAAAGCTATTATGTTAGCAAGACACGATACATTATTTGAAATTGCTTTTCAGGATCAGCTTGATGTGTTAGCTATCTTAAATGATATTGGCCATATACCATTACCTTCCTACATTGCTCGTCCTGATGAAGAAGTTGATAGAACACTTTATCAAACAGTTTATGGCCAACGACCTGGTGCAGTTGCTGCGCCCACGGCAGGATTACATTTTGATGAATCATTACTAGCGGCGCTGCGGCAAAAAGGGGTCGAAATGGCATTTGTGACGCTGCATGTTGGTGCAGGTACATTTCAACCTGTTCGGGTGGAAAATGTTGCTGAACATACCATGCATGCAGAGTATGTTGAAGTATCGCAAGAGGTTGTTGATGCAATATTGGCGTGTAAAGCGAGAGGTAAACGGGTTATTGCGGTTGGCACAACTTCAATTCGAGCTTTAGAAAGTGCGGCGAGCGCCTGTAAAGAAGGTATTATTGCTCCCTTTTTTGCTGATACCCGAATTTTTATTTACCCAGGCTTTCATTTTCAAATTGTCGATGCATTGATTACTAATTTCCATTTACCTGAATCAACTTTAATTATGTTGGTATCTGCTTTTGCTGGTTATCAAAATACGATGAATGCCTACCAAAAAGCAATCGCAGAAAAGTATCGTTTTTTTAGTTATGGGGATGCCATGTTTATCACGCATAATCCAAATGCAATGAATGAAAAAATTGGCTAACGCGTTCTTAACTTGATAATTAACATCATCAATTTAGTTACTAAATTGGTAAATAACACATTGGACTGTTTTTCTGATGTTGGAGAGGCAAAGTGAAATATGAATTACAAACCCAAGATGGGCAGGCTCGTCGAGGTCGTTTGATTTTTGAGCGTGGTACAGTAGAAACGCCTGCTTTTATGCCGGTTGGTACTTATGGCACAGTTAAGGGTATGACGCCGGAAGAAGTTAAACAGACCGGAGCACAAATTCTGTTAGGCAATACTTTTCATTTATGGTTGCGTCCCGGGCAAGAGATAATGAAATTACATGGTGATTTGCATGATTTTATGCAATGGCAAGGACCAATTTTGACTGACTCAGGTGGATTTCAAGTTTTTAGCCTTGGTGCGATGCGTAAAATTAAAGAAGAGGGTGTCCATTTTCGTCATCCAATTAATGGTGAAAAAATTTTCCTTAGTCCGGAAAAATCGATGGAAATTCAGTATGATCTGGGTTCGGATATTGTCATGATTTTTGATGAATGTACGCCTTATCCAGCAGATTGGGATTATGCTAAAAAGTCGATGGAGATGTCGCTTCGTTGGGCACAACGTAGTCGTCAACGGTTTGATGAGTTAGGCAATAAAAATGCGCTTTTTGGCATTATTCAGGGCAGTGTTTACCCGGATTTACGAGACATATCAGTAAAAGGCCTGGTTGAGATTGGTTTTGATGGCTATGCTGTTGGCGGTTTAGCTGTGGGAGAACCGAAAGCAGATATGCATCGCATTTTAGAGCATGTTTGCCCACAAATTCCGCATAATAAACCACGCTATTTAATGGGCGTCGGTAAACCGGAGGATCTAATTGAAGGGGTTCGTCGCGGCATTGATATGTTTGATTGTGTGATGCCAACCCGTAATGCACGAAATGGTCATCTATTTGTCACTGAAGGGGTAATTAAAATCCGTAATGCTAAATATAAATCGGATACTTCGCCACTAGATGCCCATTGTGACTGCTATACTTGCTCTAACTATAGCCGTGCTTATTTACATCATCTTGACCGCTGTAATGAAATTCTTGGGGCCAGGCTTAATACCTTACACAATTTGCGTTATTATCAACGGCTAATGGCTGAAATTCGACAAGCGATTGAGAAAGGTGAATTTGAGGCTTTTGCGGTAGCGTTTTATCGACGAATCAATAAATCGATTTCATCAAACTAGAGTATAATTTCAGTCGTGCTAATTGAATCAAATCAGTGTAGGATTTATTGGCTTAGATTAATTTTTTGAGTTAGACATATAGTTTTAATCACAATGAGGAAATTTTGATGAGTTTGTTTATTTCTGAAGCAGTCGCTTCAGCGGGTGGTCAGGCGCAAGGAAACCCATATTCTTTGATCATCATGCTGGTTGTTTTCGGATTAATTTTTTATTTTATGATTTTACGCCCACAGCAGAAGCGAGCTAAAGAGCACAAAAAATTAATGGATTCTATTTCTAAAGGTGATGAGGTACTAACAACTGGTGGATTAATTGGCCGTGTCACCAAAGTATCTGAAACAGGTTATATTGTTGTCGCATTAAATGACAGCAATGAAGTAACCATTAAACGTGATTTCGTTGCTGCTGTACTACCAAAAGGTACAATGAAGTCTATCTAATTTCTGATTTTCCCGAAGGGAATTGCCGTGCTAAATCGTTATCCTTTGTGGAAGTATTTGATGTTGATCGCTGCGTTACTCATCGGTCTGCTGTATGCGCTTCCCAATCTTTATGGAGAAGATCCGGCTGTTCAGATCACTGGCGTGCGGGGAACCGCTGCCAATGAACAGACTGTTGATCAGGTTCGCAATATTTTAAAGAAAGAGAAAATCGAAAGTAAATCAATTGCACTGGAAAACGGTGTAATTCTTGCTCGTTTTGATAATCCAGATGTCCAGTTACATGCACGCGAAACCCTAGTTGCTGGTTTAGGAGAGCAGTATATTGTGGCGTTAAATCTGGCACCTGCCACCACTCATTGGTTAAGGGCATTGGGCGGTGAACCCATGAAATTAGGGTTAGATTTGCGTGGTGGTGTTCACTTCTTAATGGAGGTGGATATGGAAACGGCGTTGGGTAAATTACAAGAACAGAATATGGATGGCCTGCGTAGTGATTTACGAGAAAAAGGGATCCCATATTCAACGATACGTAAAATAGATAATTACGGCGTTGAAATTCGTTTCCGTGATGATAGTGATCGCTCACAAGCAGAATCTTATCTGACACCACGTTATCGTGATTTAGTTTTTACTATGGGTAACAACAATATATTAACGGCAGTAATGACAGATGAGCGGATCCGTGAAGCGCGTAATTATGCAGTATCACAAAATATTAATATTATCCGTAACCGCGTTAACCAATTAGGCGTTGCTGAACCATTGGTGCAACGTCAGGGAGCTGATCGTATTGTCGTTGAATTACCGGGTATTCAAGATACGGCGCGAGCAAAAGAGATCCTCGGTGCAACTGCAACACTGGAGTTTCGCTTAGTTAATGTCGGCATAGACAGTTCGGCTATTCAACGTGGCCATATTCCTGGTGATTCCGAGATAAAATATACGCGTGATGGCGAGCCGGTGGTTCTTTATAAACGCGTGATTTTGACAGGGGATCACATTACTGATTCGACATCTGATATGGATGAAATGGGTAGTCCACAGGTCAGTATTGGTCTAGATAGTGTCGGTGGCTCTATTATGTCTGATTTTACGCGTGATAATCAGGATAAATTGATGGCAACTTTATTTGTCGAATATAAAGATAGCGGGCGAAAGGATGCCAATGGTCGTGCTATTTTGGTAAAAGATGAAAAAGTCATTAATGTCGCCAGAATCTCCGCTCGTTTTGGTAGCAAATTTCGTATTACCGGTATTAGCAATCCAACAGAAGCTCGTCAATTATCTTTATTATTACGCGCTGGCGCATTGATTGCACCCATTCAAATTGTTGAAGAACGCACAATTGGGCCAACATTAGGATTGCAAAATATTGAGCAAGGTATGAAAGCCTCATTAGCTGGTTTACTCGCTTCTGTGCTGTTTATGGTCATTTATTATCGCAAGTTTGGCCTGATTGCCAGTTCGGCGTTGTTAGCAAACTTGATCCTCATTATGGGAATTATGTCCTTATTGCCGGGAGCTACTCTGACCATGCCGGGAATTGCTGGTATTGTTTTAACGCTTGCTGTTGCAGTGGATGCGAATGTATTGATTAATGAACGTATTAAAGAAGAGCTAAAAAATGGTCGTTCGGTACAGCAAGCGATACATGAAGGTTATAAAGGGGCATTTTCCAGTATATTAGACGCGAATTTGACAACTGTGATCACGGCAACCATTTTGTATGCGGTAGGCACCGGCTCTATTAAGGGCTTTGCTATTACTACGGCAATTGGTATTGCCACCTCCATGTTTACTGCCATTGTAGGAACACGTGCTATCGTGAACTTATTGTATGGTGGTAAACGTATTAAAAAGCTGTCTATTTAAGGAGCGTGGTTATGGCGCAAGATTACACAGTAGAACAGTTAAATCATGGCCGCAAAGTTATCGATTTTATGCGTTGGGATTATTTAGCGTTTGCTATCTCAATTGCTTTGTTTATTCTTTCCGTTACGGTCATATCATTGAAAGGTTTTAACTGGGGATTAGATTTTACCGGTGGGACTGTAATTGAAATTAACCTCAGTCAACCTGCAGATCTTGATAAAATTAGAGCCAGTTTAGCGAATAATGGTTATCAGGAACCTCTGATCCAAAATTTTGGTAGCAGCCGAGATATTATGATCCGGTTGCCTCCCACTGAAGGCGTGGCAGGTCAAGAAATCGGTAAGTCTATTATTTCAGTGATTAACAAAAATGTCGATGATCAAGCAACGGTTAAGCGCATCGAGTTTGTTGGGCCGAGTGTCGGTAGTGAATTAGCTCAAACCGGAGCAATGGCACTTTTAGCAGCTTTGATCTGTATTTTGATTTACGTTGGTTTTCGTTTTGAATGGCGTCTGGCTGCTGGTGCGGTAATATCATTAGCTCATGATGTAGTTATTACATTAGGCATTGTGTCGCTTTTTCAAATTGAAGTTGATATGACTATCGTTGCTTCATTAATGTCGGTTATCGGTTATTCCTTAAATGACAGCATTGTTGTTTCTGATCGTATTCGTGAAAATTTCCGCAAGATCCGCCGCGGTACTTCATACGAAATAGTCAATGTTTCCTTAACACAAACATTGAGTCGAACACTTATTACATCAGGAACTTCTTTATTAGTGGTACTGATGCTCTATCTTTTTGGTGGTTCAATACTGAAAGGATTTTCTCTAGTTATGTTAATTGGGGTGACGATTGGCACCGTTTCTTCAATTTATGTTGCTTCTGCTCTGGCATTAAAGATGGGAATGAAACGAGAGCATTTGATCCCTCCTAAAGTCGAAAAAGAGGGAGCAGATCAAAATTCTCTGGTGCCTTAAAGGTAAATTTTGTTAACTTGCACCCTGTTAGATTGCGCTAGCAGGGTGTTTTTCATTGATAGCTGGGTTAAACTGAAAAACCGGACCCTAAAATCAGGAAATTTTATGCATTGCCCATTTTGCACCGCTGTAGATACCAAAGTGATTGATTCACGTCTGGTTGGCGATGGTTCGCAGGTTCGTCGTCGTCGACAATGTCTTGAATGTCATGAGCGTTTTACGACTTTTGAAGTGGCTGAATTAGTTATGCCACGGGTAGTAAAAAGTGATGATGTGCGTGAGTCATTTGATGAACACAAACTTAGACGAGGTATGCAAAAAGCACTAGAAAAACGCCCGGTAAGTTCTGATGATGTTGAAACAGCTATTAACAATATAAAATCGCAACTTCGCGCAACTGGAGAGCGAGAAATTCCGGCGAAAATGATCGGAAAAATTGTCATGGATGAGTTAAAAAAATTGGATAAAGTTGCTTATATACGCTTTGCTTCGGTTTATCGTAGTTTTGAAGATATTCGTGAATTTGGCGAAGAAATAGCTAAGTTACAGGATTAAGAGTAAAAAATGCCCCCGTTTGATCAGCAGTTTATGAGCCGTGCGTTGTCATTGGCCAGCCAAGGACGATTTACTACTTCACCCAACCCGAATGTAGGTTGCGTCATTGTGCGCGATGGTGAAGTTGTGGGAGAAGGTTTTCATTGTAAAGCAGGCGATGAGCATGCGGAAATTTATGCTTTACAAATGGCGGGTGATAAAGCTAATGGAGCAACCGCATATGTCACATTAGAACCCTGTAGCCATTATGGTAAAACGCCGCCTTGTGCAGATGCGTTAATTAGTGCAGGTATTCGGCGTGTTGTTGTGGCGATGCAAGATCCAAATCCTCAAGTTGCAGGACGTGGTTTACTTAAACTCCAGCAGGCTGGTATCGAAGTAATTCATGGTTTACTAATGGATGAAGCTGAGCAGTTAAATCGAGGCTTTTTAAAAAGGATGCGAACCGGTTTCCCCTATGTTCAACTTAAGTTAGCCGCATCCCTTGATGGTCGGACAGCGCTTGCATCAGGTGAAAGCAAATGGATCACTTCGCCAGCAGCTCGTCAGGATGTGCAAAATTTCAGAGCTCAGGCGAGTGCAATTTTAACCACCAGTGCCACTGTCTTAGCAGATAATCCTGCTTTAAATGTTCGTTGGACAGATTTTGCGCCTGAACTGCAAAATATATATCCTAAAAGTCAGTTGCGCCAACCAATTAGAATTGTTTTGGATCGCAATAATCAAGTAAAACCAGAACATTTTGTAACAAAATCAGCGGGTGAATGTTGGCTTATTCGCCCGAATCCTATCGCGCAAAATTGGTGTGGTAATGTTGAACAAATAACCATCCCAACCTACCAAAATGGTATTGATTTAGTTTTGCTGATGATGCAGTTGGCTAAACGTAATATTAATTCAATTTGGGTTGAAAGCGGGCCAACCCTTGCTGGCGCTTTGTTGACACTAGGCTTAGTTGATGAATTGATTGTTTATATAGCCCCTAAAATTTTAGGGACAAGCGCCAGAGGATTAATTAATATTCCAGAATTACAAAAATTGAAAGATGCACCTGGATTCGAATTTATTAATATTGAACTTATTGGCACTGATTTACGTTTAACACTGCGTCCATTGTGATGTCATATTCTTATTAGCTGGTTAGCTTAACAGAGCCTAGTTCTATTGTTGAAATAATATTAATTGATTCAATCTAGCGTTTCTAATAACTGTTCTAAAGTTAGCTAAATTCAGCAGCGCAGTATATAAAAGAATATGGTAAAATTGTTGTTTCTGTACAGAATAATTAGTATTTAAGGAAGGCTATGAAGGAAATAAAAGCTACGGTAACAGCACCAAAAGCGCGTATAGCAATAGCTATTGCACGTTTTAATCATTTTATAAACAATAGCTTGCTCGAAGGCGCTATGGATACCCTGGCGCGTGTAGGTCAAGTTAAAACAGAAAATATTACGGTAGTTTGGGTGCCTGGTGCTTATGAACTACCATTGACGATTAAAACATTAGTAGAAACAAAAAAATATGATGCAGTGGTTGCTCTTGCTAGCGTTATACGTGGTGCAACCCCACATTTTGACTATGTTGCCGGTGAATGTAGTGCTGGACTTTCTAATGTTGCGATGACTAGTAATATTCCGGTTGCCTTTGGCGTATTAACCACCGAGGATATTGAGCAGGCCATTGAGCGTGCAGGTACAAAAGCAGGGAATAAAGGTGCTGATGCTGCGTTAGCTGCGCTGGAAATGGTTAATGTAATTCAGGCCATTAAAGGCTAAATATTTTTTTAAGGGGAATTTTGTGAAACCTGCTGCTCGTCATCGCGCGCGTGAGTGTGCTGTTCAGGCGATTTATTCGTGGCAATTATCGGGTAATAGTATTGCTGATGTTACAGAGGAATTTTTATCTGAACAGGATATGTCAGATGTTGATGTAACTTACTTCCGTGAGCTACTTAATGGTGTTTCAACGCATGTGTCGGAACTGGATAAAAAGATGGCTCCTTATCTTTCTCGTCAATTGGGGGAACTGGGTCAGGTAGAGAAAGCGGTTTTACGTTTAGCGATGTTTGAACTCTGTTACCGTAATGATGTACCTTATAAAGTTGCTATTAATGAAGCGATAGAATTAGCAAAAGTTTTTGGTGCCGAGGAGAGTCACAAATTTATCAATGGTGCCCTCGATAAAGTTGTTGCTATTGTACGTAAGAAGTAATGGTGTTCAGGCTTTTCGAATAATTTGATGTTCATTTTGATTATAAGGTAGTGTGATAGCCTTATAGCAATCGGAACATAGTATATTGGAATATTATTATGGTTTGTGGCGAATTTGATATCATCGCACGTTATTTTAATCGTCAACAGCAAAATCGGCATGACGTTAATATCGGCATTGGTGATGATTGTGCATTGATAACAATACCGGAAAAACAGCAATTAGCAATTACTACTGATACACTAGTTGCTGGTATCCATTTCCTTGATAGTATTTCACCAGAAGATTTAGCCTACAAATCTTTAGCGGTTAATTTGAGTGATTTAGCCGCTATGGGTGCCGATCCTGCCTGGGTTTCTCTGGCGTTAACATTGCCACAAATCAATGAAGATTGGTTGGCAAGATTTAGTTCTAGCCTATTTGAACAGCTTAATTATTATGAAATGCAGCTTATTGGTGGCGATACAACCCGTGGGCCAATGAGTCTAACCTATACTGCCCATGGTTTGATTCCTATAGGTAAATCACTAACACGGTCAGGTGCCTGTAATGGTGATTGGATTTATGTCACCGGAACATTGGGAGATAGTGCAGCAGGTCTGGCGATTTTACAATCTCAGTTGGTTGTTGATGATGTAAAAGATCGTCATTTTTTGCTCCAGCGTCATTTAAGGCCACAGCCACGTATTTTGCAAGGCCAGGCTTTACGCCATCTTGCTTCTTCAGCGATAGATATTTCTGATGGCTTGATTTCTGATCTCGGTCATATTCTAAAAATTAGTGGCCGTGGCGCTAAAATTAAATTGGATTTTTTACCATTATCCGACGCATTGCGCAGACAAGTTACCTCAGAGCAGGCATTAAGCTGGGCGTTAAGTGGTGGAGAAGATTATGAACTGTGCTTTACCGTGCCAGAGATAAACCGTGGTGCATTAGAGTCAGCACTCGCCCATACTGGGGCAAACTTTCATTGTATTGGTCAGATCACACCAGAATCAGAAGGTATTCGCTATTTTCATGGCAATAAGGAAGTTTCACCTGATTTAGCCGGGTTTGATCATTTTATTGAGGAAGCTTGTTATGACTGATGCCAAATCACGCTTAAAACTGTCAAATCCTTGGCATCTATTGGCAACCGGATTCGGTAGTGGTTTATCACCTATCATCCCTGGAACCATGGGATCCTTAGCGGCTATTCCGTTCTGGCTACTTATGTATTGGCTGTTACCGGTTTGGTTATGTTGGTTAATTATTTTATTTGGTTTTGCTGTTGGCATTGTTATTTGTCAACGAACATCTGATGATATGCAAGTTCACGACCACGGTAGTATTGTTTGGGATGAATTTATTGGCATGTGGATGACCCTTATGGCGATACCGTTGGTTAATTGGCAGTGGGTATTGATCGCATTTGTGCTTTTCCGCTTTTTTGACATGTTAAAACCTTGGCCTATTGGTTGGTTTGATCGGCAAGTAGGCGGAGGATTAGGTATCATGTTAGATGATATCATTGCGGCCATTTTTGCTATTGTGATCATAGCTGCTCTTGTTCACTGGTTTCCTACATTTTTATATCAGTGAGTTACTGAAAATCAAAAGCGATCGCTAAACCGCTGCTTTTAATTTTTTCAACCTATCCATTAATTTATTTGGCGTAATAGTTGTTAATTGATTTAACAATTCCAGCTGAATTAAGCCCAAGCTCAGCCAGAATTTCTGCTTGACTTCCTTGTGGAATATAGTGATCTGGTAAGCCGAGATTGATAATAGGCATAATGTGATGCGCTTTTAATAAAAATTCATTAACGCCGCTACCTGCTCCCCCCATAATTGCATTTTCTTCTAATGTGACCAATAGCTTATGAGTTTGAGCTATCTCCAGTAGCAATGTTTCGTCTAACGGTTTTACAAACCGCATATCAACCACCGTGGCATTCAGTAATTCTGCTGCTTTTATAGCTTCAGCAAGCAATGTTCCAAAGTTGAGGATGGCAATTTTTTTTCCTTGGCGGCAAATTAGCCCTTTACCAATTGGAATTTTTGCTAGTGGTTGTAGAGTGGCACCAGAACCCGTTCCTCTTGGATAACGAACTGCCACAGGGCCATCCTGGTAGTGATAACCCGTATGTAACATTTGACGGCATTCGTTTTCATCACTAGGTGACATAATGATCATATCAGGTAGGCAACGTAAGAATGATAAATCGAAAGCACCTTGATGGGTTTGTCCATCGGCTCCCACAACTCCAGCTCGATCGATAGCAAACAGAATAGGCAACTTTTGAATGGCCACATCATGGATCACTTGATCATACGCACGTTGTAAAAAAGTTGAATAAATGGCAACGACAGGCTTGTAGCCTCCAATGGCAAGGCCAGCAGCAAAAGTCACAGCGTGTTGTTCTGCAATTGCTACATCAAAATATTGTTTAGGATAGGTTTTAGAAAACTCAACCATGCCCGATCCTTCTCGCATGGCTGGCGTAATTGCCATCAGTTTAGGATCATCGGTTGCTTCTTGGCATAACCAATCGCCAAAAACCTGTGAAAAAGTTAATTGCTTATTACTGTTTTTGGGTAGGCTAAACGTTGCTGGATCAAATTTAGGCACGGCATGCCAGCTGATAGGATCTTTTTCGGCCGGTTCATAACCCTTGCCTTTTTTAGTCATGATATGTAAAAACTGCGGGCCTTTTAACTCACGCATATTTTTTAATGTTTGTACTAATGTAAGTACATCATGGCCATCAATTGGACCAATGTAGTTAAACCCCAATTCTTCAAACATAGTACTTGGGATCATCATTCCTTTAAGATGCTCTTCGGTTTTCTTTAATAATTCCTTAATGGATGGGATATTAGAAAATACCTTTTTTCCACCCTCACGTAAGCAAGTATATAAATTGCCAGATAACAGTTGTGCCAAATGATTATTTAATGCACCAACGTTTTCTGAAATTGACATTTCATTGTCATTGAGGATCACTAGTATATCTTTGTGAATATCACCTGCATGATTCATTGCTTCAAAAGCCATACCTGCTGTAATGGCACCATCACCAATAACACAAACCGTTTTGCGATCTTTATTTTCATATTCTGCCGCTACCGCCAGGCCGAGTCCCGCACTGATGGAAGTAGAGGAATGACCAACGCTAAGAATGTCATATTCACTTTCTGCTCGCCAGGGGAAAGGGTGTAAGCCATTTTTTTGTCGTATTGTACCAATACGGTCGCGGCGACCAGTTAATATCTTATGTGGATATGCCTGGTGGCCGACATCCCAGATAAGATTATCAAAGGGGGTTTTATATACATAGTGTAAAGCGACAGTGAGTTCAATGGCTCCTAGTCCAGAAGCGAAATGCCCACTGGAACGACTAACACTATTTAATAAAAATTGTCGCAACTCTTCACATAATTTGATAAGACTTTCTTTTGGTAAAAGTCTTAATTCTTCCGGTGTGTCTATTAATGCTAAAGTTGGATAGGAAGCGATATCAATACTCATGTCTGCCCATTAAATAATTGTTTTTTTGTTTATACTAATGACGCTGTAGTAGGCCGCCAAAAGATTATTTGGAATTTTATTACCGGTAAAATGTTCTGTTTTTGTATCAAGGAAATTAGTTTTTTCGTTTGATAATAAAATGTGTTAAGTTTTTTAGTGTTTCCGTATTAAGTCCATACTGTTGTTCTAATATATAGAGTGTATCCAGTGCTTGTTCATATAGATTGTTCGCTTTTTTTTGTGCTTGTTCAAGACCGATTAATGATGGATAGGTACTTTTTTTATGTTTTTCATCAGAACCCTGATTTTTACCTAAAATGACGGTATCACCAGTAACATCAAGAATATCATCATGGACTTGAAATAACAGTCCAATCGCATTGGCATAATTATCTAATAATGGTAGTAAGTTGTAGCCTTGGTTGCCAGCTGCAAGTGCACTAATTCTGATGGCGGCACGAATTAAAACACCTGTTTTATGATGATGGATTGATTCCAGTGTTGCGAGATCAATCTGTTGACCTTCTGATTCCATATCAAGCGCTTGGCCACCACACATGCCTGCTGCACCAGTAGCAGTAGCCAGCTCAGCTATCATGGCAAGGCGATTAGTATCACTAACATCAGGCATAGCAGAACGAGACAAGATGTCAAAGGCAAGTGTTTGCAGGGCATCACCCGCTAAAATTGCATGGGCTTCACCGAAAGAAATATGGCAGGTAGGCTGGCCACGGCGTAGATTATCATTATCCATTGCTGGTAAATCATCGTGGATCAATGAAAAAGCATGAATACATTCAACAGCTGCAGCAAGTACATCCAGGTTTTCCACAGCAACATTTAACATATCACCTATCGCGTAAACTAAAAAAGGTCTTAGTCGTTTTCCACCCAGCAATGTGCCATATTCCATTGCCGTAACAAGTTGACTCTGATTAAACCGAAAGCGCTGGAATTGGTTTAGTAGTGTTTTATTGACGCGATCATGTACCCACTGACGTTGATCGGCAAAAGAAAGTGTCACTATTTCAGGCATGATTTATTTATCTTCCGGCGTAAAGTTATCTAATGGTGCATTGTCATCGTCTTGTAACAAAATTTGAACCCGCTGTTCTGCCTGTTGCAACGCTTTCTGGCCTTGCCTGGCTAATTGGATCCCCTGTTCAAATTCACTTAATGCTTTTTCTAGCGGAAGTTCGCCTGACTCTAAGCGCGAGACAATCTGCTCTAACGCGGTAAGTGAAGTTTCAAAAGATAGCGGATCTTGTCTATCAGATATTTTCTTTTTAGCCATAATCGTTTTACTTGCCTTGATATCAGATGAATATGCGCATAAGGCGATTTATTTTACTATATTTATGCATGCAATTTATTCTTTTTGTGATTTTTAGCGCTAAAGCACAATATAGTGATATACTTCCCGCCTTAAAATTAAACGCCCTGCTAATAAATATGCATAATATGCGTTTATTCGCAAAAATAAAAACCGACTTTTATACAAAATTATGAAGTTTATTATTAAACTATTTCCTGAAATTACCATCAAAAGCCAGTCTGTGCGGTTGCGCTTTATTAAGATCTTGGCTAGCAATATTCTTAATATATTAAAGGTATTAGATGCGGAAATTACCGTTACTCGCCATTGGGATAACATCGTAGTTCGCGCTAAAAAAAACACATATTATGATGAAATTTGTGATGCCTTAACAAGAATTCCTGGCATCCATCATATTCTGTTAGTTGAAGAATATCAATTCCGTGATCTCCACCATATTTTTGAGTTGGCTTATGCCACTTATGCTGAATCGCTAACCAATAATACCTTTTGTGTGCGCGTTAAGCGTCGCGGTAAGCACGATTTTAGTTCAATTGAAGTAGAACGTTACGTTGGTGGCGGATTAAATCAACATATTTCGTCGGCTAAGGTGAAACTCAATCAGCCTGATATCACCGTGAATCTTGAAATTGAAAACGATAAAGTCATGCTGGTTAAATCCCGAATTCAAGGAATTGGTGGTTTTCCTATCGGTACACAAGAAGATGTTTTATCGCTGATATCTGGTGGCTTTGATTCTGGGGTGTCTAGCTACATGCTAATGCGACGTGGCTGCCGAGTTCATTACTGCTTTTTTAATCTAGGTGGCGCCAGCCACGAGATTGGTGTCAAACAGGTTGCTTACCATCTTTGGCATCGTTTTGGTCGTTCACATAAAGTGCGTTTTGTGGCGATAGATTTTGCGCCAATTGTAAGCGAAATTCTTACAAAGATTGATGACGGCCAGATGGGAGTAGTCCTAAAAAGGATGATGATGCGTACCGCATCGATAATAGCAGAACGTTATGGGGTTCAAGCGTTAGTAACCGGTGAAGCGTTAGGACAAGTTTCTAGTCAGACATTAACCAATCTACGTTTAATTGATAATGTTACAGATACCTTGATTTTACGGCCATTAATTTCACATGATAAAGAACATATTATTAACCTAGCTCGTGAGATAGGGACGGCAGAATTTGCGCATACTATGCCCGAATATTGTGGTGTGATCTCGAAAAAGCCAACGGTGAAAGCAGTAAAAGCGAAAATTGAAGCGCAGGAAGCAAATTTTGATTTTACGCTGCTTGATCATGTTATTAGTACAGCACAAAATATTGATATTCGTCAGATAATGAATGACAGTCAAGAGGAAACGCCAGCAGTAGAAGTAGTTAGTACATTTTCTGTTGATGATATTATTTTGGATATTCGTTCCCCGGATGAACAGGAAGCTCGCCCACTCAAGCTGGCAGGTGTTAACATCAAGCTACTGCCATTTTATAAGCTCAATAGCCAATTTGGTGAGTTACCACCGCAAAAACCTTATTTACTCTATTGCGAGCGTGGAGTTATGAGTCGCTTACAAGCACTTTATTTACATGAACAGGGTTTTAAAAATGTAAAAGTGTATCGACCTTAATGCTAACGGCTTAACTTTTTGCGTCCTAGGCATAGGCTGGCTAGTTGCAAGTTAACATGGCCAACTTGTCACTATATCGCCGTTAATTAGCATAATTGTAAATACCAGGTGGCAGGACAAGTTGTGCAGCAACTTCCGCTGCCTGTTTTTTGCCAACCAGTAGTTCGATAAGTTTAAGTGAAAAATCAATAGCTGTGGCAGGCCCTTGACTAGTAAGTAGTTTTACCCGTTCATCATAGTAGACACGAGAATCAACGCGTTTATGGCTGGCAATTTTACTTTGTAAAGCAGGATAACCTGTCATATTGCCAATGGGAAATAAATTATGGTGTTCTAATACGATGGCAGGTACGGCACAAATAGCGGCAATGATTTTACCCTGATGATGGGACTGGCGAATTTTTTCAATGATCAGCGGATTATCACGAAACGCTTCTGCTCCTTTTAATCCACCAGGTAATACGATGGCATCAAAATCTTGTTCAATAATCTTGACTAACTGAGTGTCGGCAACAATTTTTACTCCCCTTGAGCAAGTTAATACCAATTCGCCATTATCTGCGCTACTAGCGGTTGTTACTGAGATCTCGGCTCTAGTTAATAGATCAATTGCTGTTACAGCTTCGATTTCTTCGCTACCGTGCGTCAGGCAAACGAGAACGGTTGGTGACATTTCAGTTTCTCTCTGTCTAATTAATGGATAAATAATCGTACTTATCATGTTGTCAGCCATAACTTGCCAACAGTGTCATCACCAAAGATCGCGATTGTTTTCCATCTGACTGAATCAACTATGCTTTTTGATAAGTTATTTAACTTCAAGTATAGAGCTTTTGCTGATAATAAAAAGTAGTATTATGCTATTTTATGAGTAATTAGGAGGTCATGAAATATGCCATCATTTGATATAGTTTCTGAAATTGACATGCATGAAGTCTGTAATGCTGTTGAAAATGCGCAACGTGAATTAGCTAGTCGTTGGGATTTTCGCAATGTTGAAGCCAGTTTTGAATTAAATGAAAAGAATGAATCCATTAAAGTGACGAGTGTGTCCGACTTTCAAGTAAATCAATTAGTAGATATTTTACGCGAGAAATTAGCTAAACGTGGAATAGATGGTGCTGTTTCAAATATATCTGACGATATTGTTCATAGTGGGAAAACCTATAGCCTTGAGGCTTCATTATTACAAGGTATTGATTCGGTCATGGCAAAAAAGATCACTAAACTAATTAAAGAGAGTAAATTGAAAGTTCAAGCGCAAATTCAGGGGGAACAAGTGCGAGTAACCGGTAAGTCACGAAATGATTTACAATCTGTGATCACATTAGTGCGAGAGGCAGAACTTGGTCAACCCTTTCAATTTACTAATTTTCGTGACTAAATTTATCATTCCTGCTGTATATCTTACAGCAGGTAGTATGCTATTAGTTATTAATGATAGTTTCCAACTGCATCCGACTAATCATTTTTTTATCTATTTTAATGTAGGCGCTAAGCGCTTTAAGATCGAGCATTACTTCATGCACACCCGGTTCATTGATTAATTGAGTGTGTAGTAAATTAAAATCTTTGATTTTTTGGGGTAAAATTAAGCGAATACTACTGATATAAGCAGGTTGATGCATATTTAAGCTAATAAAAAACCAGCATGCACAAAGTATTAAGCCGGCCATAAAAACTAAGGAAGCGCCATTTAATTGAAAAAGCCATCCGCCTAAAATCCCGCCTAACGCAACGCCGAGAAACTGACTGGTTGAATAGAGCCCCATCGCGGTTCCTTTATATCCGGCAGGCGCTTCTTTACTAATAAGTGAAGGTAATAATGCCTCCATAACATTAAATGCAATAAAAAACAGTTGCAGACCAAGCACGATTAACCAAACCTGTTGATTAGAAAAACAAAACGTTAATTCAGATATAAATAAGATGCTAATACATAATAGGAAAACTTGTTTCATTCGCTGTTGCTTTTCAGCATAGATAACAAAAGGTAGAACCGTGATAAAAGCAATAAGTAAAGTGATTAAATATATTTTCCAATGTTGGTTAGTTGGTAGGCCTGAATCGATAAGCACTAACGGTAAAGCAACAAAATTTGCCATCAGCAGGGTATGTAAACAAAATATACCAAAATTAAGTTTAAGGAGTTGGCGATTATTAATGACTCTTTGGACACTATTTTTTATAAAATGTGTTTCACGATTAACCATATGGTATTGACAGTCAGGTATAACGAAACGAGTTATCAATATTCCACCCAAAGCAAGTAAGCTTATTCCCCAAAACAGACCATGGAGACCGATAGCATGAGTAATAATCGGGCCAAGAACAATCGCAATAGCAAAAGTGATACCAAAGCTTATTCCCATAAAAGCCATCGCTTTGGTTCTATTTTGCTCGCTAGTCAGATCGGAAAGTAATGCCATAATGGCAGCAGAAATGGCGCCTGCGCCTTGTAAAGCACGGCCAATAATAATACCCCAGATGGAATCTGTAATGGCTGCGATCACACTACCAGCAATAAAAATAAGCAAGCCGGCGATAATTAATTGCTTACGACCAAATCGGTCGGACATTAGACCAAAAGGGATTTGGCAGATTGCCTGACTTATACCATAAATGCCAATAGCCAGACCAAGTAATAATTCGTTAGCATCTTTTAGTTCAAGTCCGTAGCTTGTTAGTATGGGTAATACCATAAACATGCCTAGCATACGTAATGTGAATACTGCTCCTAACCCCCAGATTGCCTTTAATTCTCTTGGTGTCATTATACTGTTATTCATGGTTGATCTCTGAAACTTTAACAGTAGACATTGTAAAATGGTTTAATCGATTAGTTAATATATTTGTTGCGGAGGCATTAGCAAGCTATGAATAAAAAAGTAGGGAATTGGTTCGCATTTTAGCTATTTTAATCATTCAAGTAGTGGCAATTAGCTGCCACTATTTAAGGTAACTTATTATTTGAGATAGACAAAAGACTGTTTAGCGGTAACAGTTGGATCAATAGACATCATGACGCTGAGAGAAGTAATTGCCACGATAGAGAAAATAAACAATTTTCGTGCCCAAAGATGATCATCATTCTGATTTTTAAAACCAGAAACTGCCATACCAAGCCACCATAAACTCACCGCAGCAGCAACAATAAGATATTTGTAGCCGGCATAGCCGCTAATGGCGAGCATAATCGTGGCTACCATAAAAGCCAGGATATATAAAAAGATATGGGTTTTGGCGACGGAAATTCCTTTAATCACTGGTAGCACCGGAATATTGGCAGTTTGATAATCTTTGAAACGAAAAATAGCAATCGCATAAGAGTGTGGCATTTGCCATAAACTAAAAATCAATAGCAGAATCAATGCTCCCATATCAAATTGATCAGAAACAGCGCAGTAACCAATAACTGGCGGTGCAGCGCCGGATAAACTGCCTACTAGGGTGCCATAAACCGATTTACGTTTCATATAGAGGCTATAAATACCGACATAAATAACAAAGCCGATAACGGCAAGCAGAGCCGCTAAGGCATTGGTGGCAATATAGAGCAAAGCTATGCCAGCAATACCCAGTATGCTGGCATAAATTAGGCAAAATTTCGGATCAATAAGTCCTTTAACTAAAGGTCGATTTTTGGTTCTCTCCATCATTCGGTCGATATCTCGGTCGATATAGTTGTTAAAAACACAACCAGAAGCGACGACTAGAGATACGCCGAGTAATGTAGTCATAAATAGCGGGTAATCAATTATCCCTTTAGCCGCGAGCAGAAAACCGCCAATAACAGAAATTAGATTACCGAAAATAATACCTGGTTTGGTCACTTGTAGATATTGCTTCATCAGATCCACAACTCTTTAGTCGAGCATCATATTGATGTTCAGGTTATACATTATCCACAGAGAGCCAATAACAACAATGCCAATGATTAGCATCGTGAACAGGAAGGCAACAAGATTCCAACGGTCATCTGAAAAGGTATTCATATGTAAGAAACAGACAAGATGTACCAGGATCTGGGCAATTGCCGCACCAATAACGATCCACAGGATAGTGTCATGAGATGCAGGACTATTCATTACCATCCAAAACGGGACAACCGTTAAAATTATCGAGAGTATAAAGCCAATTAGATAGGTCTTCATACTGCCGTGGCTAGCACCAGAGTGCGGTGTATTGGTGTAACTCATGCAAGGGCCCCCAACAGATAAACAACGGTGAATACACAGATCCAAACAACATCTAAGAAGTGCCAAAAAAGACTTAAACAACTTAAACGAGTCTGATTGACGGCAGTGAGGCCATGACGTGAGATATGGATAATCATGATAATAATCCAGGCTAATCCAAAGCTTACATGAATACCGTGAGTACTAACTAGGGTGAAGAAAGCGGAAAGGAAAGCGCTGCGATCAGGCCCATAACCCTCAGCAATCAGCTCATGGAATTCGTAAATTTCCATGATAACAAAACCTAATCCGAGTAAAAAAGTAATCAGTAGCCATAACTTAACTAGATTTATTTTCTGCTTATACATCGCCAGCATCGCAAATCCATAAGTGATGCTACTAAACAATAACAGGAAGGTTTCGACCAATACAAAATTGAGGTTAAAAATATCCTTTCCTGTCGGGCCGCCGGCAGTACCATTAACTAGAACAACATAGGTAGCAAACAGGCAAGCAAACAGGATCAAATCACTCATTAAATAGATCCAAAAACCAAATACTTTTGTTGCGCCTATGTCATGATGCCCATGATTTTCATGGGCAATATGTTGATTAGTTATTGAATTAGTTGACATGGTGGATACCTGCTTTTTTCAGTTCATCGTAATGCTGATTTTCAATACGTTTAATTTCTTCAACAGGAACATAATAATCAACATTGTCATCAAAACTTTTACCAATCCAGGTGGCGATAACACCTGCAAAGCCAATAATCGCTAGCCACCAAATATGCCAGACCATAGCAAAACCGAAAATCAAACAAAAGGCTGAAATAATGATTCCGGCAGCAGTATTTTGAGGCATATGAATGGGTTCATATTTAGTTGGCTGTTTATATGCAATCCCTTTTTCTTTCATATCCCACCAAGCATCACGTGTATCAATTTGTGGCTCTTTAGCAAAGTTATAAAAAGGGGCCGGAGATGATGTTGACCATTCTAGTGTACGACCACCCCATGGGTCGCCGGTGATATCGCGATTTTTGTGGCGATCGCGAATACTGACAATTATTTGTATGAGTTGGCAGAAAATCCCGATAGCAATTAGAGCCGCACCGAGTGAAGCGATCATCAGCATCGGATGATATTGTGGATCAATGTTTTGACTTAAACGACGAGTCATGCCCATGAAACCCAGTATATAAAGTGGCATAAAGGCAATAAAGAAACCACTGATCCAAAACCAGAAAGCACGAACGCCCCATTTTTCATTCAATGTGAAACCAAAAGCTTTCGGGAACCAGTAGGTCATACCGGCAAAGCAGCCAAAAACAACCCCGCCGATAATCACATTATGGAAATGGGCAATCAGGAATAAACTATTATGCAGCACAAAATTTGCGCCGGGAACCGCCAGTAGTACACCCGTCATCCCACCAATAGAGAAGGTAATAATAAAGCCAATCGTCCAGAGCATCGGTGTTTTGAATTCGATACGGCCATGGTACATGGTAAATAACCAATTGAATATTTTGACTCCAGTTGGAATAGCAATAATCATGGTAGCTATACCAAAGAAGGCATTAACGTTGGCGCCGCTGCCCATGGTAAAGAAGTGGTGTAACCAGACAACAAACGACATTACGGTAATAACAATGGTTGCCCAAACCAGAGACGTATAACCGAATAAACGTTTTTTGGTGAAAGTGGCGGTAACTTCCGAAAATACGCCAAAAACAGGTAACACAAGTATATAAACTTCAGGATGTCCCCAAGCCCAGACCAAATTGATATACATCATCATATTGCCGCCCATATCATTAGTGAAGAAATGGGTGCCTAAATATCGGTCAAGTGTGAGGAGTGCGATGGTAACGGTTAGGATAGGGAATGCGGCAATAATCAGAACATTAGTACAAAGCGCGGTCCAGGTAAAAACAGGCATTTTCATCATTGACATGCCAGGTGCTCGCATTCGAAGAATAGTTGCAAAAAAGTTTATTCCGGTTAGCGTCGTGCCAATGCCTGATATTTGTAAACTCCAAATCCAGTAATCTACCCCGACACCAGGATTGTATTCCTTACCTGATAATGGGGGATAAGCTAGCCAGCCGGTCTGTGCAAATTCACCAATACCTAATGACAGATTAATCAAGATAACGCCAACAACAAATAACCAAAGACTGAGAGAATTTAAAAAAGGAAAGGCGACATCGCGAGCACCAATTTGCAATGGTACGACCAAATTCATTAAGCCAACCACGAAAGGTGTTGCCATGAAAAAAATCATGATCACACCGTGAGCGGTGAAAATTTGATCATAATGATGCGGTGGCAAAAAACCGGCTTCTCCAGCTGATGCTAATGCTTGTTGGCCTCGCATCATAATTGCATCGGCAAAACCGCGAAGTAGCATGACCATGGCAACGATAATATACATAATGCCAATTTTTTTATGATCGACACTGGTTAGCCATTCACTCCACAGCCACTTCCATTTACCGAAATAGGTGATAACTCCTAAAATAGCGATACCCGCTAATAAAATACAGATCACAGTGACGACAATAATTGGCTCGTGAATCGGGATTGCATCGAGCGTTAATTTACCCAACATACTATTTATTCCTTAGCATCGACATGAGCAGAATGGTTCATATGCATTGATTGATTGCCAGACATTTCATGTACGGTTTTGTTAGCATGATTGATATGATGTTCATGGCCGAATTTTAATATCAGTTCTTCATAGAGATTTGGTTTTACGCTTGAAAAATAGGTAACAGGAACATTGTGGCTAGGTTTAGCCAATAGGTTAAATGTTGCCATGCTATCTAGTTTTTTGGGAGATGCTTTTACTTTTTGTACCCATTTATCAAAACTTGCCGTATCAGGCGTTGCAATGACATTAAATTTCATGTCTGAAAAGCCATGACCGCTATAAGTTGCTGAAAAGCCTTTATAGGTACCAGGTTCATTAGCAATTAAGTGAAGCTTAGTTTGCATACCGGCCATCGCATAAATTTGGCCACCAAGGGCGGGAATAAAAAAGGAATTCATTACTGACTCGGCTGTCACTTTGAAGTTAATTGGCACGCCGACAGGAATTGCAATTTCATTAACGGTAGCAATATTTTCTTCTGGGTAGATAAATACCCATTTCCAATCGGTTGAAATGACCTGAATGGTAATAGGTTTTTTATCGCTTTCTAATGGTTTATAGGGATCCAGTTGATGGGTGGTTTTCCAGGTAATTACGGCAAGAATGATGATAATGATGATAGGAACTGTCCAACAAACTAACTCGATTTTATTTGAGTGAGCCCAGTCTGGCCGGTAGGTTGCCTGTTTGTTGCTTGCTCGATATTTTCTGGCGAAGATAATCGCCATAAAAATGACTGGAATGACAACAATTAACATTAAACCAAGCGCAGTCAGTATTAGTTTTTTTTGCTCGATACCAATGGCGCCCTTGGGATCCATTAATACCATATCGCAACCAGTTAGCAGGTAAACAATAGCAAGCAGTGAGATGACTCCAATACTGCCTTTATATTTTATAAGTCTCATTTAGCGACCCCAAATGACAAAGATGGTTATTGTCGTTTTGTTCAGTGTGGGCATTTTACGGTAAGGTTATATTAGTGTAAACAATTGTAAGGCGCACAAATATAATTGTTATTACTTTCTGTTAAAGTGATCACATGTAAAATTGAATTTATTATAGAACGGTTTTCATGATTATTTTGCTGTTAACAGTTATTTACATTAAATGATTTTATTATTAATAAAAAGAAGTAGATAAAAGGAAGTGGCCGTGTGATATTATAAGTTGAAAATTAATTATCATGCTAAATAGCGGTTAATTTTTTTGATGCATGTTATTTAGCATTAGTAAAAAATAGCATTTATTATCAAATATACTGTCTTTACGTTAGCTTACGCAATTAAAAATTGTATTTGATGGTATAAATGATCCCATCGTGATAAAAATCATCCCCAAGCTTGTTATCGGCATAACGATATTGAATACCCGCAGATAAAGTTTCAAATGGCGTCCACCATAAGGCAATAGCGCCATTAACCCCTTCTTTTCCGCCATTGCCATAGCGTTTTGCGCGATTAAATTCCATTTCATGCCAATTAGTGATAGAAAAATTTTGTGACCACAATTGGAAACTATAGCCAGCGACCCAACCAATGACATAACCATTGTTACCAGAATAGAAGCTTTGATCAACATAATGTAAGGCTAAAAAGGGTTTTAGCCAAAAATTGCCGCGTGAGAAATTGTAGCCAAAACCATAAAGTGTGTTAATTTCGTGGAAATTACCTCCATATTTATAGCCGGGTAAGGACCAAATACCATAAAGATGTCCATAGAGGTTAAAGCCACTGTTACCTAAGTAAAAACGACCTGTGGTTTTAACGGCATAGCGTTGATTTCTGCTGGGCTCAGTTTTACGCGGATGAAATGGATTCTCAACGTCAAAGAAACCATAAAGTTCACCCCAATTAAAGTTAGCGCCTCCTTCCAGTTCAAAATAGGCAAAATCTTTTTTGCGGGTAGAGTGAGCAGATTTATTTGCTGCTCGTTGTGACCAGTCAAAATAATTTAGACTAACATTAGCAAAACCATTTTGATAACCCACAGGGTTTTCTGTTGTGGTACTAGCCATGGTAAACGGAGTTAGCGAGGTCAATATTGTAATAGGTAAAAACTTTTTACTCATAAATTTGTTAACTTAATTTTAAATAAATTTAAACGCATTTTAATACAATGCAATGGGAAAGTGAAAGTCGCGAGATGATAGAGCTTGTTTTGGTAAATAGAAATAGGATCTTATTGATAGAGTGATAGAGATCACTCGGTATCAATAATTATTTTTTAGCAGTCAACAATAAATAATTTATATAAATATTATGATTTTAACTATCTGTATTTATTAATATATTCTAAATGTTATTATTGTATTGTTTAGGTATTTCTGTTTTACGTATTGCCAGATAATCCAGAATTCCGCCTAAAATAAAACCAACCGTACCCATTATTATACTTAAACTAATTAGTTGCTCTTTATAGATTAACATTTTTAGCCATAGCTCAATATGTTGGGTAAATAGATAAATTTGGCAGGCGGAAAAATAACAAGCAACTGTTATTATTAGCCAAAATATAAATATACCTGCTGATATGGCAAGACACATAATAGCTAATTTATATGATTGTTTAAAATAAGTTCGACGCATAAATTGGCCAGTTTGTTGGATATAAGATAAAGAGGGTTTGCATATCAATAATAAAAAATACTCGGCAATGAAATAACGATAGAGATAAGATAAAAAGCAGGCCAATCATATTTACTTACTAATGCGCTTGCTATGGGGCCCACATAAACACGTCCTATGGCAGATAAAGCCGACAGTAAGGCAAATTGAGTTGCAGAAAGAGAATGATTGCAAAGCGTCATAAGTAGTGCGACAAAAGCGGCCGTTCCCATGCCAGAGAAGATATTTTCAATAAAGATAACACTACTGGTAGTATAAATATTGGCCGGTGTTACTGCCAAAAACCAATAACCAAAATTAGAAATAGCCTGTAAAATAGCGAAAATAAGTAAGGCTTTAAATAAGGACATTTTTTGCATAACATAACCGCCATATAAAGCGCCAATAATAGTTGCAAATAGTCCAAAAGTTTTATTAATAGTGCCAACCTCACCCAGAGAAAAACCAAGTTTATTTAATAGAAAATTGGTACTTAGCGCCATAACAAATGCATCACCCATTTTATAGAAAATGATCAACAACAAGCTGATCCAGGCATTATTACGACTAAAAAATTCTACGAAGGGTTCATAGATAGCTTCGTAGAGTGTTTTGGGTGGTGAGGATTTTATTAGCGGTTCTTTGGCGGATAGTGTTGCGTAGACACCAATTAGCATTAAGCTGGCCATAAGTAGATAGAGTTGCTGCCAAGTAACAAAATGATCCACCAACCATAAGGCTAGTCCGCCAGAAACCAACATACTAATACGATATCCCATAACAGATATTGCTGCGCCAGCACCGCGCTCTTCTGCCGACAATAAATCGGTTTTATAAGCATCAAAAACAATATCTTGGGATGCAGAGCAGAAAGCGACAAGCACTGCAACTGCTGCCAAGTACCAAAGATGTTCCTTTGGGTTCATAAATCCCATCGCCGCAATACTGATAATCAGCAAAATCTGCGTGGTTAATAACCAACCACGACGACGACCTAACCACGGTAGGGTATAGCGATCCATTAAGGGTGACCAAAGAAACTTTAATACATAAGCTTGGCCAACTAATGAAAAAAAACCGATCGTTTTAATATCAATATTTTCGACGGTTAGCCAGGCTTGTAAAGTTCTTGCGGTAAGTGCCAGGGGCAATCCTGACACAAAACCTAACAAAAGCAGCACTCGGGAACGATGTTGGGTAAAAACGGTCAGGTAGTTTTTTTTCATAGTCGTCCTGTTACTCTGTTATTGTTAGACAGAGCTATTGCTGGCAATACACTTATTAATACGCTTTACCATTCATTGTGCGTTGCGTTTAATAAACTGGCTTGTTTCAGGATCATTGGCCATATCAGCAATAATGTCGCTTAACGCTTTATTGATAGCACTAGCAATTTTTTCGTTACTGGCATCAAGCGGCCCTTGTTCGTTATAGCTACGTGTATAGGTACGCGTACTGGTTGAGCCGTTAGATGCCATAGCGACGACACTGATCGCCACATCGACAGTGATATTGTGACGTAAACTACCTTCTTGTACATCGGCATACAGCTTATTTAGAACAATTTGCAAGTTAATATTAGCCGGTGCGCTAATCGTATAGCCTCTGGCAATCATCTGCTTTTCTAATGCTTCCTGTAATAGATAGCGTAAATCGCGAGAGGGCTTTAATACGGCTAGTGACGCATTACGATTAACTTCGGCAAGTGCCGTTGAGCTTCGTTTATCAAGGCTAGTAATATTAATTGAAACTGCTCTTATCGTCGGATCTTGAGCTGGCAGTGTAATATTTGGAGCGATAGATAGGGTATTACTTGGGGCAACACATCCCATTAAAGCCAATGAAATTAACAGAGCAATGATTAGACAAAAGGTGTTTTTTAACATATTTTCTCATACCTATTTTGGAATTACTTGATTTAATCGTTACCATATTTTGGAATTTTACTGCTAGTATGCCAGAAAGTTATCGGCATTTGATGAAATAACCCCCTAAAAAGTTTGCCTGGATGATGCTTTAATCGTAATTTAGTAAAATATGATCCTATTGCTAACCGATATTGGCTGAATCGCAGTCAGTAATAATAAAAAAAGCTTACTTAGTAAATTAAATTGAAAGAGTCTATTAATATGGTAACTAAACCTATGCAAACCATGTGTAAGCAAATTGAAAAAAAACTTAAATGCGCTTTTTCTCCACTATATTTGTTGGTATTAGATGAAAGTGATCAACATAATGTTCCGCAAGGTTCGGAAAGTCACTTTAAAGTTATTTTAGTGACAGAAAAATTTGCAGCACAAAGGATGGTTGCTCGTCACCAGGCTGTTTATCAATTATTAGCAGATGAATTATCCAATTGTATTCATGCATTGGCATTACATACATATACCCCAATTGAGTGGCAACAACGCCAACAGACAGCCTTTCCTTCACCAGCTTGCCGTGGTGGAGAGTAGATCAAACTAGGTAAACAATAGATAATTATGCTGGTTTACCCCCGCTATTAGCTGACAATAATTGCTAATATAAAATACTGCTATCGTTTTTGGCTTATACCGTATTAGATATAGCAATTTTAGTGCGTTTACTATTTATTATTCACCTTTTCTCGACTCACCCCTTATGCATCTGTATAATGTCGCGTCTAATTTTCTATAAGGTTTCGGAACACTTCTACTTATCAGGGGTCCTCAAAAATAGAGGGTAAACCCGGGTTTCGGGAGCCGTGTGTTGTCAGAGCAAGTGCTTGATAACATTCACTCTGGAGTTGACCGAGTACTAAGATTCTTTTGAGGTAACAAGATGCAAGTTTCTGTTGAAACAACTCAAGGCCTGGGGCGTCGTGTAACAATTACCGTTCCTAATGCTGATATTGAAAAAGCGGTGAATAGTGAACTTATTAATGTAGCAAAAAAAGTGCGCATTGATGGTTTTCGTAAAGGCAAAGTGCCAATGAATATCGTTAAGCAACGTTATGGTACTTCTGTATTACAGGATGTGCTGGGCGATTTAATGCAACGTAATTTTGTCAGTGCAATCATAGAACAAAAAATTAATCCAGCTGGGGCACCAAAATATCAACCTGAACAGTTTAAAACGGGTGAAGATTTTACCTATACTGTTGAATTTGAAGTCTATCCAGAAATTGAGCTAAAAGGTTTAGAAAATATCAAGGTTGAAAAGCCTATTGTTGCGGTAAAAGATGAAGATGTTGACACCATGTTGGAAACATTACGCAAGCAACAAGCAACTTGGCAAGAGACAAAAGAGAAAGTTGGCGCTGATGCGCGAGTGACTATCGATTTTAAAGGCACAATTGATGGTGAAGCGTTCGAAGGCGGTAATGCAAGCGATTTTGTGTTGGTAATGGGTGAAGGTCGTATGATACCTGGTTTTGAAGATGGTATTATGGGGCGCCAAGCAGGTGAGGAATTTACCATCGATGTCAATTTCCCAGCCGATTATCACGCCGAGAATTTAAAAGGTAAAGCAGCTAATTTTGCTATCACTTTGAAGAAAGTGGAACAACGGATATTACCAGAACTGACCGAAGAATTTATCAAACAATTTGGTGTTCCTGATGGTTCAATGGCGAGTTTACGTGCAGAAGTGCGCAAAAATATGGAGCGTGAACTGAAAACGGCTGTTCGTAATCGAATTAAAAGCCAAGTACTTGATGGTTTAGTCAAGGAAAACGAAATTGAGGTGCCTGCTGCTGTTGTTGACAGTGAAATAAATGTACTACGTCGACAAGCTGCACAACGTTTTGGTGGTAATGAAAAACAAGCGTTAGAATTACCACGTGAAATATTTGAAGAGCAAGCTAAACATCGCGTCATTGTTGGTTTACTATTAGGTGAAGTTATTAATAAAAACTCGCTCACTGCAGATGATGCTCGCGTAAAATCACTGATTGAAGAGATGGCTTCAGCTTATGAAGATCCGGCTGAAGTGATCGAATACTACAGCAAAAATAAAGAGTTAATGGATAGTGTGCGTAATCTGGCGCTAGAAGAACAGGCCATTGAAATATTATTAGAAAAAGCGCAAGTAACAGATAAAGAAACTCAATTCCAAGAGTTGATGAATCAGGCTCAGATGAGGTAGTTTCTGAGTAGTGAAACGTTATTATCTGGTTTTGTGAAAACCCGTAGTTTTTATGCTGCGGGTTTTTTATCGTTAAAAAACTTTTCTTTTTTCTTGAAAAAAGAAAAGAATAACCCCAGATAATTTTCTATATTGTTGTATGACTTTCTTCATAAGGGAGAATATCCCTTTGTGAATAATGGTTAAGTTTGTAATTATAGTCATTCTTATTTATCTCAAGTAGAATTAGATAGATTGGGCACCATAAAGCGTTTAATTAGGAGATGGAAATGTCATATCATAATAATCAAGATCAACTTGCGCCGCGTATGGCATTGGTGCCAATGGTAATCGAACAGACTTCACGCGGTGAACGTTCTTATGATATTTATTCGCGCCTACTTAAAGAAAGAATTATTTTTTTAACTGGCCAGGTTGAAGATCACATGGCAAATTTAGTGGTTGCTCAAATGCTGTTTTTAGAAGCTGAAAACCCGGATAAAGACATCCATCTTTATATTAATTCACCGGGTGGAGTTATCACAGCAGGTATGTCAATTTATGACACAATGCAATTCATTAAACCTGACGTTAGTACAATTTGTATGGGACAAGCCTGTTCAATGGGCGCTTTTCTGCTTACAGCTGGTGCTAAAGGAAAACGTTATTGTTTGCCCAATTCTCGTGTCATGATCCACCAACCTTTAGGCGGGTTTCAAGGACAAGCGTCTGATATCGAAATTCACGCCAAAGAGATTTTAAAAATTAAATCGCGTATGAATGAATTAATGGCTAAGCATACGGGTAAAAAAATAAAAGAGGTTGAGAACGATACCGAACGGGATCGTTTTTTAACTGCAGAGGAAGCAGTTAGTTATGGTTTGGTAGATAAAATTTATACTAATCGTAATTAATTTACATAAATGTATGGCATGCCTGATATAGTTATATACATGATTAATTAGTAACAATTTTCTGTTACCTTTTTAAAATTAGGGTAATGGTTAAAAAAGTGAGGTTATCTGAATGACAGATAAACGCAAAGAGAGTTCAGGAAAGTTGCTGTACTGCTCCTTCTGCGGAAAAAGCCAGCATGAAGTTCGTAAATTAATTGCTGGTCCGTCAGTTTATATCTGTGATGAGTGTGTTGAGCTCTGTAACGATATTATTCGAGAAGAAGTTAAAGAGATTGCGCCACATCGCGAGCGCAGCGCATTACCGACACCCCATGAAATTCGTCATCATCTGGATGATTATGTTATTGGCCAAGAAAATGCTAAGAAAGTATTGGCGGTAGCCGTTTATAACCATTATAAACGCCTACGTAATGTTTCTAACGAAGGAATGAATGGTGAAGGGGTAGAGCTAGGTAAAAGTAATATTTTGCTTATTGGGCCGACAGGTAGTGGTAAAACGCTATTAGCTGAAACTTTGGCTCGCTATCTAGATGTCCCATTTACCATGGCTGATGCGACAACATTAACGGAAGCGGGTTATGTTGGTGAAGATGTTGAAAATATTATTCAGAAACTTCTACAAAAATGTGACTATGATGTAGAGAAAGCACAGCGTGGTATCGTCTATATTGACGAAATAGACAAAATATCTCGTAAGTCGGACAATCCGTCAATTACGCGAGATGTTTCAGGGGAAGGGGTTCAGCAAGCTTTACTTAAGCTTATCGAAGGTACAATTGCTGCGGTGCCGCCTCAAGGAGGCCGTAAACATCCACAACAAGAATTTTTGCAAGTTGATACTTCTAAAATTTTATTTATTTGTGGTGGAGCTTTTGCAGGTCTTGATAAAGTGATTGGACAACGGTTAAATACACGTTCAGGCATTGGTTTCTCCGCTGAGGTGAAAAGCGAATCTGAGCGGGCGACTGAAGGTGAGTTGCTTTCTCAAGTGGAACCAGAAGATTTAATTAAGTTTGGTTTGATTCCTGAGTTTATTGGTCGTTTACCTGTCGTAGCTACTTTAGGTGAATTAAGTGAAGAGGCATTAATTCAGATTCTGAAAGAGCCTAAAAATGCGTTGACTAAACAATATCAAGCCCTTTTTGAACTTGAAGGTGTTAATCTGGAATTTCGTGAAGAAGCATTGAAAGCAATTGCAAAAAAAGCCATGTCGAGAAAAACAGGAGCACGTGGTTTACGCTCTATTGTGGAAGGCGCTTTACTAGAAACTATGTATGATTTGCCGTCAATGGAGCATGTTGAGAAGGTAGTGATTGATGAAATGGTGGTTGCCGGTCAATCAGAACCCTTGGTGATTTATAGTCAGCCTGATATTCAAGCATCCGGTGAAAAATAAATCGCAATGCTTTTTTTGATTGAATTGTATAATGCAAAATGAGGGATTTCCCTCATTTTGTGTTTAATAGCAAATCAGGCTATTGAATGTCAAAATCTTGTCCCCATATATCTTTATATTTGAACTGAGGTTTCTCAAAACTTTTAAGGAAACCCTAAAATTGGCATAAGCTAAACGAAGAGAGAACCTTATGAATCTTGAGCGTTCCGAACGCATTGAAATTCCCGTACTGCCTCTGCGTGATGTCGTGGTTTATCCACATATGGTGATCCCATTATTTGTTGGCCGTGAGAAATCGATTCACTGTCTTGAAGCCGCAATGGATCATAATAAGCAGGTCATGTTGGTGGCTCAAAAAGAAGCGTCTACTGACGAGCCAAGTGTAAATGATCTTTTTTCTGTAGGGACAGTTGCTTCTGTTTTGCAGATGCTAAAACTACCAGATGGTACTGTTAAAGTATTAGTTGAAGGTTTGCGGCGGGCAAAAATCACAACGCTAACAGATAATGGAGAATATTTCATTGCACAGGCTGAGTATTTTAGTTCTCCAACTGTTGATGAAAAAGAGCAAGAAGTCCTAAATCGGACAACCATTAATCAGTTTGAAGGCTATATTAAATTAAATAAAAAGATCCCACCTGAAGTATTAACATCATTGCATTCTATTGAACAATCGGACAAATTGGCTGATACAATTGCTTCCCATATGCCGTTAAAATTAGCGGATAAACAGCGTGTATTAGAAATGGCGGATGTGGTTGAGCGCCTTGAATATTTGATGGCAATGATGGAATCTGAAATTGATTTACTGCAAGTTGAAAAACGTATTCGTAATCGCGTTAAAAAGCAGATGGAGAAAAGTCAGCGCGAATACTATTTGAATGAGCAGATGAAAGCAATTCAGAAAGAATTAGGTGAGATGGAAGATGCGCCTGATGAATATGAAATGTTCAAACGCAAAATTGAAGAAGTCAAAATGCCGAAGGAAGCTCGGCAAAAAGCGGAAGCAGAATTACAAAAATTGAAAATGATGTCACCGATGTCTGCTGAAGCGACAGTTTTACGGAGCTATATTGATTGGATGGTGCAAGTCCCGTGGAATGCTCGTAGTAAAGTTAAAAAAGATTTAGTGAAAGCTCAGGAGACATTGGATAGCGATCATTATGGTTTAGAACGCGTTAAGGAACGTATTCTTGAATATTTAGCTGTACAGAGTCGCGTGAGTAAAATTAAAGGACCCATTTTATGTTTAGTGGGGCCGCCTGGTGTTGGTAAGACATCATTGGGTCAATCAATTGCTAAAGCAACAGGGCGTAAATATATTCGTATGGCACTCGGAGGTGTCCGTGATGAGGCCGAAATTCGTGGACATAGAAGAACTTATATTGGCTCCATGCCGGGAAAACTCATTCAAAAGATGGCAAAAGTGGGTGTTAAGAACCCCTTATTTTTGTTAGATGAAATTGACAAAATGTCCTCGGATATGCGTGGTGATCCGGCATCAGCTTTACTTGAAGTACTCGATCCAGAACAAAATGTTGCGTTTAATGATCACTATCTAGAAGTGGATTATGACCTTTCTGATGTTATGTTCGTTGCAACTTCAAACTCAATGAACATTCCAGCACCCTTATTAGACCGGATGGAAGTGATTCGTCTTTCTGGTTATACCGAAGATGAAAAACTCAATATTGCAAAAAAACATTTGTTGCCAAAACAAATCCAACGAAATGCCCTGAAAAAAGGTGAGCTTACGATCGACGATAGCGCAATTATTGGTATTATTCGTTATTATACCCGCGAGGCTGGTGTCCGTGGTTTAGAACGGGAAATTTCCAAATTATGTCGTAAAGCCGTAAAAGCACTACTGATGGATAAATCATTAAAACACCTTGTCATTAATGATGATAATCTAAAAGACTATCTTGGTGTGCGTAAAGTGGATTACGGTCGTGCAGATACTGAAAATCGTATTGGTCAAGTGACTGGTTTGGCTTGGACAGAAGTTGGTGGCGATTTATTAACTATTGAAACGGCATGTGTACCGGGCAAAGGTAAACTCACTTACACCGGCTCGTTAGGTGAGGTTATGCAAGAATCGATTCAAACTGCGTTAACTGCAGTGCGAGCGAGAGCCGAAAAGTTAGGTATTAATGCTGATTTCTACGAAAAGCGGGATATTCATGTGCATGTACCAGAGGGTGCAACGCCAAAAGATGGCCCCAGTGCAGGAATTGCGATGTGCACAGCGTTAGTTTCTTGTTTGACCGGTAATCCTGTAAGAGCAGATGTCGCGATGACAGGTGAGATAACATTACGTGGGTTAGTGTTACCTATTGGTGGTTTAAAAGAAAAATTGTTAGCGGCTCACCGTGGTGGAATCAAAATTGTGTTAATTCCCGATGAAAATCGTCGTGATTTGGAAGAAATACCTCAAAATGTTATCGCAAATTTAAAAATTTACCCGGTAAAAACCATTGAAGAGGTTTTTTCTATTGCATTACAAAATCCCCCTTTTGGGATGGAGATAGTGAACAAAAAATGTTCTTAATGCACTGATTTAAATTAAAAATTTTATATAAAATTAAAGCTGATAAATCTTAAATGGTTTATCAGTTTTTTTTATCGACTAAATAATTTCAGTAAACAAATCTATAATTATTTGGCTGTAATATGTTTTCTTGCCATACTTTTGTAGTAGTGATACGACGGTGTCATCTTTTTGTGAACCGTTAGCAATATGTTTGTTTAATCCATAATTAATAAAATGGGGATGATAAGCGTGAAAAAGAAAGAACTAGTAGATAAAGTTGCAAAAGAGTCAAAGGTTACTAGAAAAGACACGGAGACCGTGTTGAATACATTTCTGAAAACTGTATCTCATGCTCTTAAGAAAGGAGATAAAGTTCAGTTAATAGGTTTTGGCACTTTTGAAGTAAAACAACGTGCAGCACGTAATGGCCGTAATCCTAGTACAGGTAAGGCAATTAAGATAGCTGCTTCTAAGGTTCCGTCATTTAAAGCCGGCCAAGGATTAAAAGATACTGTTAACGGCCACAAGAAAAAATAAGGATTGCGGCATACTGTTAACGGATAAACTAAAACAGAGTCAATTGTTTTAGTAAGTTAGAATCGGGCGCATCATATTTATGATGCGCTTTTTTCTTTTATACTAAAATAGCGTATTATGCGTCTATTTACTTTGATTAAAAACGGAGAGTAGCCTCTTTATGATGGACAACCTACGCACGGCGGCGAATAGTCTTGTGCTAAAAATAGTATTTGTGATTATTATCTTATCCTTTGTGCTTACTGGCGTTGGTAGTTACCTGATTGGCGGTTCAAGTAATCACGCGGCGAAAGTGAATGGTACAACAATTAGTCAAGTTCAACTACAGCAAGCTTTTCAGCAAGAAAAGCAAGCATTACAAGAACGACTGGGTGATCAATTTGCTGAAATTGCTAGTAGTGAACAAGGGATCCAGATGTTGCGTCGTCAAGCTTTGGAACGTTTAATTAGCGTGACATTGCTTAATCAATATTCAAACCAATTGGGTTTAACGGCAAGTGATAATCAAATTAAGCAGGATATCTACAATATGCCGATATTTCAGACCGACGGGCATTTTGATAGTGAAAAATATCGGGCTATTCTATCCCAACATAATGTTAATGCCGATGATCTTGCCCAGGAAATACGGCAAAACCTGATTAACCGTCAACTTAGTAAAATGTACATAACGGATGAATTTGTCTTGCCTGAAGAAGTTAAGTCCTATGCTCAGTTACTTTTACAGCAACGTGAAGTAAAAACAGCAACTTTATCGCTTGCTAACTATCAATCTAAACAAACGGTTACAGATAAAGAGTTACAAGATTACTATAATGCGCATCAGAACAGTTTTATTTCACCCGAACAGGTACAGGTTAGTTATATTAAGTTAGATGCAGCTTCTCAGCGTGAAAATGTGGCGGTCAAAGATGAAGAGCTGAAAAACTATTATGAGCAAAATATAGCTAATTTTACTCAGCCAGCGCAAAAACATTACAGCATGATCCAATTGGCAACAGAAAAAGAAGCGGATTCCGTTGTTAAAGCCTTAGCTGCGGGTGCTGATTTTAAGCAATTGGTTGCTGAAAAATCGACAGATAAATTTAGTGCAGCAAATCATGGCGCCCTTGGTTGGATGGAGGCGACTTCAACGCCAAGTGAAATTATTGCTGCTAATCTAACTAAGAAAGGGCAGGTTTCTGGGGTAATAAAATCGGCTACCAATTACATTATATTTCGCCTTGATGATATTAAACCTGAAGTAGTAAAACCTTTTCAGGTCGTGAAAACGGAGATTGCCAATACACTAAAAAATGAAAAAGCGATTAATGCATTTTATTCACTACAACAAACTGTAAGCCGTGCGGCAATGGATGATAACGAATCTTTAACTGCCGCTGAAAAGGCTACTGGTATTAAAGCGGTAACAACAGGTTGGTTTAGTCGTAATAATCTTCCTGAGGAAATAAGATTTGATAAGGTAGCTGATACTATTTTTAACGGTAACTTAGTAGATAAAAATGGGCCAACAGGTATTAACTCAGATGTTATTAATGTCGATGGTGATCGTGCGTTTGTTATTCGAGTTGAAAAATATAAACCCCAGGTAACACAGCCATTTGATGAAGTGAAAAATAACGTAGCTGAATTACTTAAGCATAATAAGGCCACAAAAGAGATGGAAGCAGAGGGCAATAAATTGCTTACTGCATTAAAACAAGGGGCAGGTGAAGCGGCTTTAGCGAAACTAGGTATTAACTTTGGTGATACTAAGATTATTGAGCGTTTTGGGCAAAATGACGCATTGGCTGAACCAATTTTTCAAATGCCAATTCCTAAAGAAAATACACCAACTTATCTCAGTACCAAAGATGCTAAAGATAATTTAGTTATTATCCAATTGCTCAAAGTTACTCAGGGTCAACCGACGGAAGAAGAATTAAAAGTTTTTTCGCAACGTTATAAAATGATACTTGGCAATGTGATGATGGAATCACTGATGCTGAATTTACGTGATAGGGCTAAAGTCGATTTAGGACGGATCGAGTAATTTGCGATCGGCTTTCACATAATTGAATACGGTTACATAAATTAGAGGCTGCGTTTACGCAGCCTTTTACTATTTTATCATTCTGGGGTCGTAATGTTTTTTTATTCTTGTATCTTATCCATTGCTTAGAAAGTCTGTTTTTTGATAGAGGAATTATCGCAGGATTGCTTAGCAAACGGCTATAAAGCGTCTACATCAGGGAAATATAATGCCTATTTTGGTAAATAAATATTAATTTTTACTAATTAGCAAGGAGGTTAAAGATGCTGCTAATGATAAAAAATAAACTAAAGTATACAACTAGGATCTTGATTTTTGCGATAGGATTTACTCATACCGCATTTGCTCAATCAGATCAGCTAAAAGTCGCTAATGCTCAACCGCAAAATGCAACGAAATTAGTTATAAATAAAATAGACAAGCGACAGTTGATAGATGAGAAAGTCAATATTAATACTGCATCTGAGGAGGAGCTGGCAGAGAAATTAAATGGAGTCGGATTGAAAAAAGCGCAGTTAATTGTGCTGCATCGCAAGAAATTTGGCGGCTTTAAGTCAATTGAACATCTTCAGGATGTGCCAGGTATTGGTTTGGGTTTTATTGAAAAGAATCGTGAGAAATTAACCTATTAAAACGTAATAGGAACTGAGAGGGAGTATTAGTCTCAGTTCCTTATTGCTTACACCAGAATAAGCTATAGCTATAAAATACAGTTAAGCTAAAAATACTAAATACAATTTATTATATCTTGTATTGATTATTATAGTGGTATTTATTGTAAGTTAAATTGGCTGATTGTTTAAATATCGTTAAATAGTGTCGGTTTGAAATTACTTAAGGCGTATTTTTTGTTTTAATGAAGACATAATTGCTTGTCGATGATTAAGGTAATATTTTAATCCTTCAGCACGCAGATGGCAGGCAGCACATTGTTGGCAGCCATCACCTATAATACCATTGTAACAAGTAAGGGTTTTATTTTGTATAAATTCTAATGCGTGGTAATAATCGGCTAGTGCCCAAGTTTCGGCTTTATTTAGCCACATAAGTGGGGTTTCAAAGCGAATTGCTTTAGCTATCCCTAGGCAAATAGCTTGATTGAGCGCTTTAACAAATTCATCCCTACAATCAGGATAACCAGAAAAGTCTGTTTCACAAACACCGGTTATAACCACCTCAGCTTGAACTTGGTAAGCATAAATAGCAGCAAGCGTGAGAAATAGAATATTACGTCCTGGAACGAAAGTGTTGGGTAATTCACTTTCAATACTTTTTTCATAGGAAGGTATTGGAATGTTGTCGCGAGTTAGACTACTAATGGCAAGTTCATTTAATGATCCGACATCCAGTATTTTATGTGCTGTGATATTAAAATGCTGGCATATCTTTTGAGCAGCAACAATTTCAGCACTATGACGTTGAGCGTAATTGAAAGTGATACAATGAACTTCGTTATATTGTTTTATTGCTTGTATAAGACAAGTGGTGGAATCTTGTCCGCCACTAAATACAATAACTGCTCGTTTCGTCATGCTAATACTATCCATCGATAAAGTACAAGTAAAAAATTTTTGCTATTCCAGATGATACGTTATGTTACCCAGTTTAATCTAGTTTAGATAGCCTTAATTGGGAAGATTTCTTCATTGTGTTATATTATTTTGTTTAAATTTTTAAATATGGATGATTTTATTCTAACAATTTATTAATAACACTAAATTGATTCTATGAAATCATTAGATAAGAAATGCCATGATTTGTTGAATATATCGTAATATTTCCTTGATTATAAAGCTGACAAATCTGATTTGTTAAAAACATTTTCGCAAGATATTATGAGATTGGATAGTTTTTGGTATTTTTGTAAACATATAATCAACAATATTGCTAATTGAATTGATCTTTTTTATTTTTGATTGAGAAAATAAAATATACAACAATTTTGACTGTATCTGATTAATTCATTGAGCTGTAACTTATTATATTTTTTGATGTAATTTTCAATATCAGGATAAAAAAATGTGAGATTATTTTCTCAATTACGTTGGTATTTTTTAACTGAGTGGTGCCGGTATTTTGGTGCAATCATGTTATTAATTATTATTGCAGGATTACAACTTATTCCACCACGGCTGGTTGGCTTTATTATTGATGGTATTAGTAAGCAAACCCTAAGTAGCAAACAACTTTTGGGCTGGATAAGTGTAATGATACTTATTGCATTTATTATTTATGGATTGCGCTATATTTGGCGATTATGGTTATTTGGCGCTTCTTATAAACTAGCTGTACAGTTAAGACAGAAATTTTATCAACAATTTAGTCGTCAGACTCCCGAGTTTTATTTACGACATAGAGTAGGCGATCTTATTGCACGTACAACCAATGATGTTGATCGAGTTGTCTTTGCAGCAGGAGAAGGTGTCCTGACATTAGTCGATTCTTTGGTGATGGGATGTGCAGTGTTGATTGTCATGAGTATTGAAATCAGTTGGCAACTGACCCTGATCTCATTGCTACCAATGCCAATCATGGCAGTCATTATTAAGCGATATGGTGAACAACTGCATACACGCTTTAAATCTGCCCAAGGTGCATTTTCTTCTCTCAATAATCATGCTCAGGAAAGTTTAACCAGTATCCGTATGATTAAAGCGTTTGGTCTAGAAGATCACCAATCTCATCAGTTTGAGATTGCGGCATTAGAGGCTGGGCGTAAAAATATGCATGTTGCTCAAGTTGATGCGAAATTTGACCCTACTATCTATATTGCGATAGGCGCTGCAAATTTTTTGGCAGTAGCGGGTGGAAGCTGGATGGTTTGGCATAATAAAATGACACTAGGTGACTTGACCAGTTTTGTTATGTATTTAGGGCTTATGATATGGCCAATGTTAGCGCTTGCATGGATGTTTAATATCGTTGAGCGTGGAAGCGCTGCCTATAGCAGAATCTGTGTTTTATTTGAAGAACCCCTATCGATTATTGATGGGAAACAGTATTTGCAGCCAACATCTGGTCAATTGAGCGTAAATATTCAGCAATTTAATTACCCAGGTGTTGGAATATCATCCTTGCATAATATTGTATTTAATATACAGCCAGGGCAATTAGTTGGAATTTGCGGTCCAACCGGGGCGGGGAAATCAACACTATTATCATTATTGCAACGTCATTTTGATGTTCTTGATGGTGAAATTTTGTTTCAATCTCTTTCTCTGACTCATATTCAGCAGCGAGAATGGCATGCCAGACTGGCAGTTGTGAACCAAATACCATTTTTATTTTCTGATACTATCGCAGGTAATATTGCTTTAGGTAGACCAACTGCCAGCCAAACAGAAATAGAGGAAGCGGCAAGGCTAGCTGATGTACATGAAGATATTTTGCGTTTACCTGATGGGTATAGCACACAAGTTGGTGAGCGTGGCATTATGTTATCTGGTGGACAAAAGCAGCGTATTTCTATAGCAAGAGCACTATTATTAAATACTGAAATTTTGATATTAGACGATGCTTTGTCTGCTGTAGATGGACAGACTGAAAATAGAATTTTAAAAAATTTACGTCAGTGGCGAGGGTGTCATACTATCATCATTAGTGCCCACCGATTATCTGCTTTAGTGGATTCAGATCAGATACTTGTATTGCAACAAGGAACTATCGCATGTCAAGGTACCCATCAGCAATTAATTGCAAAACCTGGTTGGTATCGAGATATGTATTGTTATCAGCAAATTCAAGCCACCATGGAAAATGAACATGAATAAGCCTCGTCTTTTATGGCCATCCTTAAAGCGCTTATTAATTTATGGAGATCCATTTCGTAAACCGATAACTATTGCGGTTTTGATATCTTGGCTAGCCGCTGCGGTAGAAATTTGTGGGCCCCTTCTAGTAAGCTACTTTATTGATAATTTGTTAACAAAAGGTCATATACCGTTGGAAAGTGCGGTTATATTAATAATAGTTTTTTTTGCATCACAAATTATTGCTGCCATCTTACACTATTATCAAACAATTTTATTTAATCAAGCAGCTATAGGCGTTGTTCAAACATTACGTACAGATGTAATGAGTGCTGCTATTAGGCAGCCATTGAGTATTTTTGATAATCAACCAGTAGGACAGCTTATCTCTCGAGTGACAAATGATACTGAAGTGGTTAAGGATCTGTTTGTAACGGTTATTCCGACTATATTTCGTAGTATAGCGCTAATTATTGCCATGTTAGTAGCGATGTTTTTTTTAGAGTGGCGCATGGCAATTGTTGCTAGCTTAATTTTCCCTATAGTATTTTTGATCATGGTAATTTACCAACGTTTAAGTACGCCAATTGTTCGTCGAGTACGTACTTACCTAGCTGATATTAACGATGGTTTTAATGAGATCATTAACGGTATGACTGTGATTCAGCAATTTAGGCAACGAGCCCGCTTTGGGGAGAAAATGTTAGTGGTGAATCGTCAGCACTATACTGCTCGGATGCAGGCATTAAAGTTAGATAGCATTCTTTTACGCCCATTATTAAATTTATTTTCGGCCTTAACCCTTTGTGGATTAATTCTATTATTTGGATTTAAAGGAATAGATGTTATTGGTGTTGGAGTATTGTATGCTTTTATTAATTACCTTGGACGTTTAAATGAGCCATTAATTAAATTAACTTCACAGCAATCGGTATTACAACAAGCGGTAGTTGCAGGCGAAAGAATTTTTGAATTAATAGATAGCCCACGACAATATTATGGTCATGATCAATTACCTTTATTGTCAGGTCGAGTAGATATACAAAAGCTCTCTTTTGCTTATCGTGATGATAAATATGTATTGAACGAAATTGATATGCAGATAGAGGATAACGAATTTGTCGCATTAGTTGGGCATACAGGTAGTGGAAAAAGCACGATCACTAACTTATTAATGGGATATTATCCGTGGCAAGAAGGACAAATATTACTTGATGGACGTCCACTATCATCTCTTTCCCATCAGGTGTTGCGTAATTGTATTACTATTGTACAACAAGAGCCGGTTATTTTAGCAACGACTGTTTTTGATAATATCGCTTTGGGCCGAGAAATTTCAGAACAGAAAGTTTGGCAAATTTTAACAATTGTACAGCTCGCTGATTGGGTATATAAATTACCTAATGGCTTAAATACACTGTTAGGTGAGCAAGGTAATATGCTATCTACTGGGCAGAAGCAGCTACTGGCGTTAGCGCGGGCTTTAGTACAAACGCCGAAAATTTTAATATTGGATGAGGCAACGGCCAATGTTGATTCAGGAACTGAGAAAGCGATTCAAAAAACTTTACAGTTAATTCGTCGACAGACAACATTAATCGTTATTGCCCATCGACTTTCTACTGTTATCGACGCGGATAAAATTTTTGTCTTACATCGTGGTAAAATCGTTCAGCAAGGCAAACATAATCAATTGTTGCGACACCCAGGGCTGTATGCCCAGATGTACCAATTGCAGCAGATTGGTAATTTATTACATCCTGCTAGCTTAGAATATCTCGATGTGGTCTATTGATCTTTTTTGCTATTATTTTATATATTTTAAACTAGTTAAATGTTTAATATTATTTATTTGAATAAGAAAACAACACTTGATTTCTGCTTTCTTGCTATTTGAATATGAATAGCGCATAATGCGTGCCTCTATTGTTCATATAGAGCCATTCAATGGGGTCCTGTTGGTGCTCCCGCAATGCTAACTTGTTAACTTGGTCAGGTCTGGAAAGAAGCAGCCATAGCAGGGGATGTATGTGCCGGGATGTTGCTGACAGGACTCCGCCAGTTTAGCACTTCTAAGATATTTATATTTTTTGCAAATAAAATTAATCTAGTTGACAAAAATTGTTTTTATGTTGAAAGTTACTAAATTAATTCAATATGGTTAGTTTTTTATATACAGAAAAAATTTCGCTTAATTTGATGAATTTTCATTTTAATCTAAATGCAAGTTTTTGGTTTAGTTTTTATAGAAAAATAAGATTATGTAAAATTACGAATTTCATATAACGAAGTAATTAAATTATTAATTAAAAAATAAATAGCAATATATTGATTATTTTGCTGAATAGTTATTGACTAAGTATGGTCGTGATTAATAAAAAAGAGTAACAGTTGAGAGAGGATAATTATAGGCTTATTTTTTTGATTAAGCGAAAATATAAATATGGTTCATTGTTTAATCTAATAATGTAAGCAACACCACGATATAATTATCCGTGTTATGAATGAATATTTTAAGTTATATAGTTACTAATAAAAGCCGATAAGGGCTATCGGCTAAAATTATAACCATATCCTATCTGATAAAGGAAAGACTTATTAGCGAACATATTTCCAAACGGACGAAGGAATTTTGTCATAAAGTTTATTCATTGTGAGCTCAGCTAACCTATGGTCGGCAGCAGAATAAAATAACTCAAGTTCGTCTTCAGATAATTCATATTTGTTTTTTTCGATTACGCGCTCCAATGTTTCGATAGTCGTACATTTTCTTAAGCGCATCAGATAGTCAATTTTAGTCATAATTTCCTTTCTTTAAATTATAGATGTATAAAATATGAATGTTATTGGCTGTTGCGTCAAGTGTTACTTAATGAATACTTTATATCATTTGTTAATATTTCAGCCAAATGCTCATTCATTTTTTGCCAATCAGAAATATCTGTTAGGCTCATTACAGGTTTACCAAATAGGTTATAAGTTTCATCCAAATATTCGTCAATAAAAATAAAAAGGTTTACGTTATTCGGATATTTTAATTTAAATTGACCAATAAAATCTGTGATATGATCAATTAATACATTAAATTTAACGTTTTGGTCGGAACAAAGATCATTTTTCCAATGAGTTTTTGTCCTATGCAAAGTTAACATCGCTTCACGATGTAGAGCATCACATAAATACTTTAGCACTAAGATGTCATAACTCCTTGGTGAGTACTCATCCATAATCACCTCCATTCAAACCACAGATTACGGGTTATTACTCATTTTTATTGCATAATACCGCTAAAGATGAAGAATTTACCATTGAATTAATATATTGTTTTATTTTTTGTAAAATCAAAAACACTAATTAATTATGATTGTTGCCAAAATTATAAATGGTTGTCGGTAAACAATCAGAAGAATGTAGATAATTTATAAAATTTATACTTGTGTGAGTATAGCAAAAGTAATGCAAACAACCTACTGGATATTAATATAGCACTATTATCGCATAAGTCACTATCTCTGTATAAAGTTTTTTGTTATATGATGTTAATCAAAGAACTAATCTAGTACAAAATATCAAAGATATACAAAAAGTTACAGTATTACTGTGTTATTTTATTATTATTTATTTTTTTATTAAAAAATAAGTTTTAGTCATATATTTAGAATTATTTTTCATTTATTAAAAAATATTTTTACATAAAAGGCCAGATATTCTGGCCTTTTAATGGAAATATTACTAATAACCTAGCTAAGCTAATATTTATTTGTGAAACGTCTACGTATGACGACAAAAAATACTGGAACGAAATAGATAGCTAATGTAGTTGCTGCAATCATTCCTCCAAGCACGCCTGTACCAACAGAGTTTTGCGCACCTGAACCTGCACCGTTACTAATAACGAGAGGTAAAACGCCAAGCATGAATGCTAGTGATGTCATTAAAATAGGTCGTAACCGCATTCTGACAGCATCTAGCGTTGCTTCAATCAATCCTTTTCCTTCTTTTTCCATTAAGTCTTTAGCAAACTCAACAATTAATATGGCGTTTTTGGCTGATAGGCCAATGGTCGTTAATAAGCCTACCTTAAAGTAAACATCATTTTCTAATCCACGAAATGAAGTGAAGAGTAATGCTCCAATAACCCCTAATGGTAGAACTAACATAACAGAAAAAGGAATTGACCAACTTTCATATAAAGCGGCTAAACAAAGAAAAACCACAATAAGAGAAATTACATATAAAGCAGGTGCTTGATTGCCAGAAAGACGTTCTTGGTAAGACATACCGGTCCATTCATAACCAATACCCTCAGGTAATTTTTCAGTAAGTTGCTCCATTAATAACATGGCATCACCAGTACTTTTCCCTGGAGCCGCAGAACCTTGGATTTCCATTGCAGGTAAACCATTATAGCGTTCCAAACGTGGCGAACCATATAGCCATGGATCTTTGCTATGATCAATTAATGCGGAGAAAGGTACCATTTTTCCTTGATTATTGCGGACATAAAGTTTTTCAATATCAGCGGGCAACATCCGAAATGGGGCATTGGCTTGCACGTAAACTTTTTTAACGCGTTCACGATCAATAAAGTCATTTACATAGACTCCACCAAACATAGTACTTAAGGTTGCATTAATATCATTGATAGATACACCTAATGCCTCAGCCTTTTGTTGATCGAGATAAAAACGATACTGAGAGGTATCATCTTGTCCGTTAGGACGAACATTTTGCAATATATCAGGATGTTGAGCAATAAGTCCAAGTAGTTGATTACGAGCAGCCATTAATTTCTCATGACCTAAATTACCTTGATCAACAAGTTCATAATCAAAACCACTGGCTGTACCTAACTCTGGTATGGCCGGAATATTGAAAGAGAAAATGATAGCCTCTTGTATTTTTGAAAAGGCAAGATTGGCGCGATTGATAATTTGAGAAACGTGATTTTGATCGCTATGGCGTGTTTTCCAATCTTGTAGTACGACAAAAGCAAGCCCCATGTTTTGTCCTTGCCCTGCGAAGCCAAAGCCACTTACGGTAAAGACAGATTTAACATTTTCTTTTTCTTTTGTTCGATAATATTGGTCAATATCATTAAGCACAGCTACAGTTTGTTCTTGGGTAGAGCCTGGTGGTAGCTGAACCATCGTCAAGAGTACTCCTTGATCTTCCTCGGGAAGAAACGAAGAAGGCAATTTTAGGAACAGAAATGCCATACCAGCAACCAATATAACATAAATCACTAGGTAACGACCTGTGCCTCTAAGCATATGGCCAATACTATTGGTATAGTGATGTGCGCTTTTTTCAAATGTACGGTTAAACCAGCCGAAAAAGCCTGTCTGTTTTCCGTGGCTACCTTTAGGTATAGGTTTTAATATTGTGGCACAAAGAGCTGGAGTTAAGATCAGCGCGACTAGAACAGATAGCACCATTGATGCGACAATGGTAACCGAAAATTGACGATAGATTGCGCCCGTTGAGCCACCAAAAAAAGCCATAGGTATAAATACCGCGGATAAGACTAAGGCTATACCGACAAGTGCGCCTTGGATTTGTCCCATCGACTTTTTGGTGGCTTCTTTTGGCGATATTCCCTCTTCTTGCATAACACGCTCGACGTTTTCTACTACCACAATCGCATCATCGACTAAGAGTCCGATAGCGAGCACCATTGCGAACATGGTAAGCGTGTTAATTGAGTACCCCATTGCAGACAAAATAGCAAAAGTTCCAAGCAAGACAACAGGAACTGCGATCGTCGGGATCAAAGTTGCGCGGAGGTTTTGCAAGAATAAGTACATTACAACAACGACGAGCATGATAGCTTCGATCAGTGTTTTCACTACTTCGTTAATTGAGATTTTTACAAACGGTGTAGTGTCATAAGGGTAAACAATCTCTAATCCATTAGGGAAAAAAAGCTCCATTTCAGCAAGCGTAGCACGTACGGCTTTAGCAGTATCTAAGGCATTAGCCCCGGTTGCCAATTTGATACCGATACCGGCTGACGCAGTACCATTATATTTGGCTTTGATACTATAATTTTCCGCACCTAATTCAACTACAGCAACGTCTTTTAAGCGAACCTGAGAGCCATCTGGATTAACTCGTAACAGGATATTGGCAAACTGTTCAGCATTATTTAGCCGCGTTTGAGCAATAATAGAAACATTCAGTCGTTGGCCTGGGATCGGTGGTGTTCCACCTAGCTGGCCGGCAGCAACTTGGTTGTTTTGAATTTTTATGGCATTGATAACATCTTGAGTAGCCATATTGTATTTAACTAGTTTATCTGGATCTAACCAGATCCGCATAGCGTACTGGGTACCAAATAATTGCGTTTCACCAACGCCTTTTACTCGGCTAATAGGATCTTTAATGTGAGAGTTAACATAATCAGCAATATCTTCTTGATTCATTGAGCCATCTTTGGAAATAAAAGCGACCACCATTAAGAAAGAACCAGTAGATTTATTAACTTGTATACCTTGTTGCTGCACCTCTTGCGGTAGTAATGGCATGGCCAATTGTAATTTATTTTGTACCTGTACTTGTGCAATATCAGGATCTGTCCCTGCTTCAAAGGTAAGTGTCAGCGACATGTTACCCATTGCATCACTTGTTGAAGACATATAAACCAGATTATCAATTCCATTCATGTTCTGTTCGATAACCTGAGTAACAGTATTTTGGACTGTTGTGGCGTCTGCTCCAGGATAGGTTGCTACAATTGAGATAGACGGTGGCGCAATGGTTGGATATTGTGCCACCGGTAATTTGATAATTGCCAATAGACCAGCGAGCATGGTAATAATGGCTATTACCCACGCAAATATTGGCCGTTCTATAAAAAACTGAGGCATTAATTATCGACTCCCTTAATTTAAGATTTTTGCGGAGAAAATCTATTTTTCTGTTGTATTTGGATTGGGCGATGTTTCTTTAGCTGTCACTTTCATGCCTGGCTTGATTTTCTGTAACCCAATAACAATGACACGCTCTCCGGCTTCAAGTCCTTTAGTTATTAACCATTGATTACCAATTGCTTGCGCAGTAATTACCGTACGGACTTCAACTTCATTGTTGGTATTAACAACCATCACTTGAGCCTCACCACGAGGGGTCCGACTTACACCTTGTTGTGGCACGAGGATGGCATTTTTTTGCACGCCTTCTTCTAAAACGGCACGAACAAACATACCAGGCAGTAGTTTTTTTTCTGGATTGGGGAAAATAGCCCGCATCGTGATAGACCCAGTACTTTCATCAACGGTTACATCGGAAAATTGAAGAACACCTTTTTGTGGGTAAACGTCACCATTATTCATTTTTAAGCTAACAGGTGCTTGCTGCGATTCTTTAAATAAATTGCCGCTAGCGATTTCATTTTTTAAACGCAGATAATCGTCGCTGGATTGGGTAACATCAACATAAATAGGATCTAATTGTTGAATGGTTGTTAGCGCACTAGTTTGTCCAGTCGAAACCAGCGCGCCTTCTGTGACGTTGGATTTACCGGAGCGGCCGGAAATAGGCGCTGTTACTTTAGTATATTCAAGATTGATACGCGCAGTTTCAACTGCCGCTTCAGCGGCTTTAAGGGAAGCTAACGCCTGAGCATAGTTAGCGTTTGCGGTATCATACTCTTGTTTACTGATATAATTTGTTCCTAATAGAGGTTTATAACGACTTACCGTTAAACGAGTAATTTCGGCATTGGCTTTGGCTTTTGCTAAATTGGCTTTTGCGCTGTCATAATTTGCTTTATAGGTAGCAGGATCTATTTGATATAAAGAAGTTCCGGCTTCAACATCACTCCCTTCTTTATAATTTCTTTTTAATATAATACCTCCTACTTGAGGTCTTACCTCGGCAATACGAAAAGCAGTAGTACGGCCAGGCAGTTCAGTTGTTACTGTCAATGGCTTAACTTGTAAAGTTACGACACCAACTTCCGGTGTTGGAGGTGCAATATTACCTTGCTGGGAATTATCGCCACATGCTGTCAAGATCAAACAGCTTGAGAGTAGTAATATTACCAGAGGTAAAACCCCTCTGTTTTTTTGCATAAATAAACCTCAATATTCAAATATCAATTTCAAATCTGAAACCTGGTGAATTATTATGTTATAAGTCTCTTATGTTATTGCAAAAACATACATGAATGTATGTAAATTTACTTCAATAAGAAGAAAGTAAGTTAAAATGGCACGAAAAACTAAGCAACAAGCGAAAATAACTCGCCAAGAAATAATTGATGCAGCAATTAGAACATTTTCTAAGTATGGTGTTTCATCTACCTCTTTGTCTAATATAGCAGAGGTTGCAGGTGTAACTCGTGGTGCTATTTATTGGCATTTTAAAAATAAAGTCGATCTTTTCTCTGAAGCTTGTAAATTTACGGATAAACAAATAGCTGAAACTCAGGAAAAGTATCAGTTAAAATACCCTAATGATCCACTTTTTGTATTGAGAAAATTATTACATTATATTTTATTTACCTTTTTTGACGATACTAAAAACAAGGCGCTAACTGAGATTTTTTTTCATAAATGTGAATTGATAGGTGAAATGGCACAGTTTGCTGAATTACGGCGTGAAATTTATATGATTAACTATCAGAGATTAGTCACTCTGTTAAGCGCCTGTGTGGAAAAACAACAGTTACCGGTCAATATCAATGTTGAGTGCGCAGCAATTATGATACGAGCAGAAATTACCGGCCTGTTTGAAAATTGGTTATGTGTACCAGATAGTTTTAATATCAAAGAAAATGCGGTTCGTTACGTGGATACGATGATTGATATGATGAAATATAGTCCATCATTAAGAAACAGTTGAAACGTTTTATTACATAATTAAGGAGGATTGGATGCAAGAAAAAAACCTATTTTTGATTATTGCTAACGGTGCCGCCTATGGAGATGAAAATCTTTTTAATGCACTACGTCTAGCGATTGCAGTTAAGGAACAGGCTGCTACAACGGAAATAAAGATTTTTTTAATGTCTGATGCGGTTGTTGCCGGTCTTATTAATCAAAAGCCAATTGAAGGTTATAATTTAAAACAGATGTTGGAAATCTTACTTGCGCAGCAAGTAGAAATAAAATTATGTAAGACATGTACGGATGCCCGTGGTATCACTGAATTGCCGTTAATTAAAGGCATCTCCATCGGCACTTTGGTTGATTTAGCACAGTGGACATTAGCATCCAATAAAGTTTTAACTTTTTAGATATAATACTATTTGAGACAAGGAAATAAATTTTAAGGAGAGATTTTTAACTGTTTTCTTATTTTTAATCTTACTCAGTGGATACTACTATGTTTTCATTTAGTCGAAGGTTGCAAAACAGAGCATATTACCAACGGTTAGTTTCTTTATTGTCCTTGTCTTGTGGTTTATTCTTTCTTTTTACAGCAACGTTAGTTGAGAGTGCTACCTTAACCAATATAACTTCACGGCAAACTATCCAAAACGAATTAAATGCCTTAAGTCATCGTAGCAATTTAACGGCAGCTGAAACGCTAGCTTTAGCTGACTATAAAAAAGCAATTCAATTTTATGATGAATTAACTGAATTAGAAAAACAAGCTGCGCTAATGCAGAAAAGAGTTATACAAGCGCCGAAAGAGGCGCGAAATGCACTTGAGAAGTTAGCTAAAATTAAACAAGAGCAACAACAAAGTGAGCAGACTAAAACTGAATATCAGCATTTAACATTATCACAACTCGAGAGCCAATTAAAAAATAAATTAGAAATATTGCAAAACCAGCAGGAAAATCTGGCCAATATTAATAGCAACTTAGTTGCCTTACAAACTCAGCCAGAGCGAGCGATGAATATTATGTTAGAAAACGCTCGCCGGCTACAAGATATTCGTTACCGACTAAATAATGACTTCTCTTCCAATGAAGATATTCGGCCTTCTCTACAAATATTATTACAAGTCGAACAATTTTATCTGCAACAGCAAAATAAATTTCAACAACACGCATTAGAAGCGAACACTCAGTTACAAGATGTGCTACAGAAGCAACGTGATTATACCGCAACTTATATTGCGTTAATTCAAAGTGATATACAGTATGTTCAGGCTGCTATTAATAATAAACGCTTAAATTATTCTGAAGAAACGTCTAAAGAAGCTCAACGCTCAACGATAAATAGTCAGGAAGTGGAAGAATATCCGATAATTAAACATGAAAAAGCGATTAATAAGGCACTAAGTGAGCGTTTGATTACAATAACCCAAGATAGTAACCAATTAGTACAAAAGAGCATAAGGGTTAAATCTTGGTTAGAAAGAGCCATTCAAGTAGAGAGTAATTTAAAAGAACAAATAACAGTCTTACGTGGAAGTTTATTACTTTCACGTATCCTTTTTCAAAAACAAATTAATTTGCCACCAAATATACTGACAAAAAATCTGCCAACATTAATTGCCGATTTACGGTTGGAGCAGTTTGATATTAACCAAGAGCGTGATCAGTTATATCAATCTTCTAATTATATTAATAAGTTGGCTGATACAATAAGTGATTCAATGGTAGATAAGAGTAAGACAATGCCACTATCGAAGGAAGTCTGGCGGGCATTAGAGCTACTAATTGATATACGACGTGATCTTTTAGATCAATTAAATGTTCAATTGGGTAATCAGATTTCTCAGGCAATTAATTTACAGTTAGATCAACAACAATTACTGGGTGTCATTGAGTCTTTAGAACAGACATTAGCCCAGCAAATTTTTTGGGTAAATAGTAATAAACCGATTGATCTGGCATGGTTAACTTCTTTTCCTGAAGCAGCGAAAGCAGAAATTACCTCTTTTAATTTTAAATTATCATTAATTAGCATATATAAAGGATTAATTAACTCTTCTGTTGTCACTATTCCCCTTTTGTTGGCCTGTCTGTTCTTTTTTTGGATGAATCGCAAGTTTAAACAACGTTTAAAAGAAATTAATTCAGAAGTTAAAGTATTCAAAAAAGATAACCAATTGCATACACCGGTAGCGTTGATTTTAACCCTAATGATGGCGTTTCCTGGCGCTTTTATTGCACTTGCAGTCGGTTACTGGTTTTTAAAAACCGGTAATCCCCATGGTGATTTTGTTTGGAGTTTTGCCCTGCAATTGGCTCTATTTTGGATGTTATTTAGATGGTGCATTTATATACTTAAACCTGATGGCATTGCAGAAAATCATTTTTTAATTGCTAAAAAAGACACGACCTGGTTACGCCAACATTTGATGAATCTGATGTTGCCGTTGATTGTTTTGATTTATTGGTCCAGTTATGGCGTCATGTATCCTTTGCGTTTGGCGGATGATGTCATCGGACAATTGATTGTCTTAATATCCCTGTTTTTAGTTTTTTTATTTACTTTGCCATTTTGCCGTCGGATCTGGCAACAAAAGGGTGGCCATTTAACCCGCACTATTATTATTACCATACTGGCTTTTTCTCCACTGGTATTAATTGGTTTAATGATGGTCGGTTATTATTACACGACTCTTCGACTTTCCAGTCGCTGGATTGATAGCCTCTACTTATTACTCCTTTGGTATATTATTTATCATAGTTGTATTCGTGGATTATCTATTGCAGCGCGCAAGCTTGCTTATAAGAGAGCATTAGAGCGTCGTCATAATATGACGCGCGAAGAGCAAGAAAACGAACCTATCACCGAACCGCCAATGTCAATAGAATTGATTAGTCAACAATCTCTCCGTTTAACTAGTATGGTACTGTTTCTGATCTTTATCGTCGCTTTTTATTGGATTTGGTCAGATTTCATTACTATTTTCTCATTCTTAGACGGCGTTCAGCTTTGGCATACTAATGTACAAAATGAGGCTGGTCACGCTTTACAAGCGGTTACCTTGGCTGATTTAATTCTAGCGATTATTATTTTTATTGTCGCTTTAGTAATGACGCGAAATCTGCCCGGTCTATTAGAGGTTTTAGTGCTGTCTCGGTTGAAGCTTAGGCAGGGATCAAGCTATGCCATCACAACGATGCTGACCTATATTATTATCGGTATTGGTACAATTATCGTATTGGCAATGTTAGGTGTTACCTGGAATAAGTTACAGTGGCTAGCGGCAGCATTAACCTTTGGTTTAGGTTTTGGTCTACAAGAAATTTTTGCTAACTTTGTTTCCGGTATTATTATTTTGTTTGAACGACCGGTCAGAATTGGTGATACCGTTACGATTGGTAATTTCTCAGGCACAGTAAGTAAAATTCGTATTCGAGCAACCACCATAACGGATTTTGATCGTAAAGAAGTCATTATTCCCAATAAAGCATTTGTGACTGAACGTTTAATAAATTGGTCGTTATCAGATACGATTACCCGTATAATTATCAAGCTAGGTGTTGCTTATGGTTCTGATCTTGATAAAGTCAAAACGATTTTGTTACAGGCGGCGCAAAGTAATAATAAGATCATGTCGGATCCGGCTCCGTTAGTATTTTTTACTGATTTTGGTGAAAGTACTCTTAATCATGAATTACGTTTTTATGTTCGACAGATAGCGGATAGAAGCACAACATTGGATGAAGTTAATCGAATGATTGATCGCTTATGTCGGGAACAAAATATCGATATTGCTTTTAATCAGTTAGAAGTTCACCTTCATAATAACAAAGGTGATTTTGTGCAAGAAGTTGATCGTACTATTGGTGCAGAAAAGGGATCGAAGCACCCTGATAGAAACGATCGGGATTAATAATACTGCCGAATAATAATTGAATTATTTATATCAACGCTTTTTAGTTGCATTGGCAAGTAATGAGATAGCGTTTTTATTCTCATAATCTTTTTTCACAATATCAAGCGCTTTGAGTGCTGTAGCTGGTTCTATTTGATTAATTTCTAGAATATAAATTAAATCAATGGCAACTTGGATTTCTAATGGCGCATTCTCTAAATTCATTAAATATACCTATATTATTTTTTATTCGATATTTTGATTCTCATCGCGCTCAATCGCCCTTTCTATGCGTGAAAGAGCCTGACGGCATCTCACTAATCTTCCTGTTAATGCAGCTATTTCTTGTTGCAGTTTCTGGCAAGCAACATATGATTGTTGCTTAGCTAATTGTTGTTCTCGATCATTTATCATGGCGATTAGGCGACGTTCATAGTCTTGATGTTGAACTAATCGTTCATAGCGATCGACGGTTTTTTCTTTTTGACTATGCTGATTTTCTTGCTCTCTTAAAATTTGAGTTGCAGATTCTCGCGTCATTGCACCAATTTGGGCAATAATTTTTTCTGTCAAAAAAGTAACCTGTTCTGGGCGTGAGGTAATAACTGCAATTTTTAATTGACTAAAATGTTGCTTAATTTCAAATAAACATTCACTTAATTGATGGCTTTTTCGATAAAATAATTTTTGATCAAAACGTGATTTTATAAAAGAAGAGTGTGCAATAGGCTTTATTTGCTCTGCTAATGCTTCAATTTGCTCTTCAAGCGTGTTTAGTAACTTTTGTGTTTTCATATAGTAAGCCATAATAATATAAAATATGTGATTGCGATTTGACTTATTACTGTAAAAATGCGGATATTGGTAAGTAAGTTATTGCATTTTTATAGTACTTTTCATAGATTGTAGTGTTTGATTATTTTATCTATGATGATAATTATGATGGTTAATGAAAGAAAAATACAATTTATAAAAGACAGTATTGAAACAATTCCTGATTATCCGATACCAGGTGTATTGTTTCGTGATATTACAACCTTATTGGATAATCCTGCTGCTTATCAGGCCACTATTGATCTACTTGTGGAACATTATAAAAATAAAGGTATCACTAAAATTGTTGGTACTGAAGCGAGAGGCTTTTTGTTTGGGGCACCGGTTGCTTTGGGTTTAGGTATAGGATTTGTGCCAGTACGTAAAGAGGGAAAATTACCGCGAGCCACTTTACGGCAAAATTATGAGCTAGAATATGGTAGCGATACACTCGAGATCCATAAAGATAGTATTTCAGCGAAAGACAATGTATTAGTGGTTGATGATTTACTCGCTACAGGTGGTACGATTGAGGCAACTGTACGCTTGATCCGGCAGCTTGGAGGCAGAGTTAATGAAGCGGCATTTATTATCTGTTTGCCCGATTTAGGTGGTATCGAACGTTTAAAAAAACAAGGTGTCAATTGTTTTAATTTGGTTGAATTCTCAGGACATTAATCAGTAAAATTTTCTGGCGAAATGTGCTAACTAGGCAAATAGCGCTATGTTGGTGTAACAAACTATATACTTAACGTCTAATAGGAATCATGAGCTACCAGGTACTTGCCCGTAAATGGCGCCCACAAACATTTACCGATGTTGTTGGGCAACAACACGTTTTGACTGCGCTGGCAAATGGTTTGCAACAGCAGCGGCTCCATCATGCCTACCTATTCTCTGGGACACGAGGGGTTGGAAAAACAACTATTGCACGACTGTTTGCGAAAGGGCTTAACTGTGAGGTAGGGATAAGCCAGAATCCTTGTGGTCAGTGTGTCAACTGTCTTGAGATAGCGCAGGGCCGATTTGTTGATCTGATTGAAATAGATGCCGCTTCGCGCACTAAAGTTGAGGATACGCGCGAACTGCTAGATAATGTCCAGTATGCACCAACACGTGGTCGATTTAAAGTCTACTTAATCGACGAAGTTCATATGCTTTCTCGTCATAGCTTCAATGCTTTGCTTAAGACGTTGGAAGAACCGCCAGAACATGTAAAATTTCTCTTAGCAACGACCGATCCACAGAAATTACCGATAACGGTTTTATCTCGCTGCCTTCAATTTCATTTAAGAACACTTGATATCGACCAAATCAGCCGTCAACTTGAACGCATTTTAGTGGCTGAGCAAATATCGAGTGATAAACGTGCCCGCCAATTAATTGCCAGAGCGGCCGAAGGTAGTTTACGTGATGCATTAAGTTTGACCGATCAAGCTATTGCCATGGGTCAGGGGCAGGTATCGGCCGATTCAGTTAGTCAAATGCTAGGAATATTGGATGATGAACAGCCACTAGCGATCATTGAAGCGATTGTACATGCCGATGGTCAAAAAATGATGGCTCTAGTCGAAGATATTGCGTTGCGGGGCAGTGACTGGGAAAACGTATTGATTGAAATGTTATCATTAGTTCATCGCATTGCGATGATCCAGCTTTTACCTGTGGAGATGCAAGATACTGCATCGCCGCTAGAAGAGCGTTTACGTTTACTTGCGCGTTCGATTACGCCAACGGATTTACAGCTCTATTATCAAATCCTATTTGTCGGACGCAAAGAGCTTCCCTATGCGCCAGAAAAGCGCATGGGGGTTGAGATGACTTTATTACGTGCCTTAGCATTTCATCCTAAGTGTGTTAATGATACTGAAATTTCATTGGTATCTTCGCCAAATAGAATGGAATCGGTTACCGCAGGTAATGATATTGATATTTCTTCTAATATAAAAGATAAAAAAAAAGTCATTGATCAAGCGATAAGTTCATCAGCTGAAAAGTTAATTAATACGCCTACCTTGCAATTGCTAAAAGCAAAAGCGTCACTAAAACAAGAGCAAGAGAAAACACCGCTAAAAAAGTCTGACACCGCATTGTCGAAGACGAAAACGCCGTCGGCAATGTCAGCGCTAGAACGGTTAGCAACTGTTTCTGCGCAGCATCAGCGATCTGTTGCAAATCAGCCGAAACAGATTAAGAAGGATGAGAAAAATCAAAAAGATAAATCTTATCAGTGGCGGCCGCAAAATATTTCTGAACAAAAGATAGAGCGAGTAACAACGCCTGGCAATATTAAACAAGCATTAGAATATGAAAGAACACCTGAACTTGCCAATAAAATCGCACTTGAAGCTCGAGAGCGTGACCACTGGTCGGCTGAAATTTCTCAGTTAAAAATACCAAAATTGATAGAACAACTTGCGTTGAATGCGTATAAGGAATCGTTAAATGAAACGGAAATCTGTTTACACTTACGATCAACGCAACGGCATTTGAATACTGAGCCTGCGCATAAAGCATTAACAAAAGCCTTATGTGAGTTATATGGCCAGCCGATAAAACTGGTTATCATCGAAGATGATAATCCGGCCGTCAAGACACCTTTGGAATGGCGGCAGCTAATTTATGAAGAGAAGCTAGCACAGGCTCGTCAATCCATCATTGTGGATAAAACCATTCAGACTTTGCGTACGCTGTTTGATGCACAGTTAGATGAAGAAAGTATACGGCCTGTATAGTCAAATACATATCGTTAAGTATAATGAAGCAAAGTTAACGTATATCCTGGTAACAGATCAGAAAGAGAGAAATATTATGTTTGGTAAAGGTGGGCTGGGTAACCTGATGAAGCAGGCTCAGCAAATGCAAGAAAAGATGCAGAAAGTACAAGAAGAGATTGCTAACATGGAAGTTACCGGCGAATCTGGTGCAGGACTTGTTAAAGTAACTATTAATGGTGCACATAATTGCCGCCGGGTTGAAATTGATCCTAGTTTGATGGCAGATGATAAAGATATGTTAGAAGATCTTATTGCGGCCGCATTTAATGATGCTGCGCGCCGTATAGAAGAAGCACAAAAAGAAAAAATGGCCAATATCTCCAATGGCATGCAATTACCTCCAGGCTTTAAGATGCCATCTTGATGCAAACGAGTCCCCTGCTTGAATCTTTAATGGAAGCGCTACGCTGTTTACCTGGTGTAGGGCCAAAATCGGCGCAACGTATGGCTTTTCATCTTCTGCAACGTGATCGTAGTGGTGGCATGCAATTGGCTCAGGCGTTGACACGTGCAATGTCTGAGATCGGCCATTGTCAGGGTTGTCGAACATTTACTGAAAAAGATTACTGTTCTATTTGTACTAATCCGAGGCGTCAACAAACGGGCCAAATATGTGTGGTTGAAAGTCCGGCCGATATTTATGCCATTGAACAAACAGGGCAGTTTGCTGGGCGTTATTTTGTTTTGATGGGCCATCTGTCGCCATTAGATGGTATTGGACCTAAGGATATTGGCCTTGATAGCTTAGCCGATAAACTAGCGACTGAGACGGTATCAGAAGTGATCTTGGCGACCAACCCAACAATTGAAGGGGAAGCAACGGCCAACTATATTGCTGGTATATGTGCTCAATATGAGGTGATGGCCAGCCGTATTGCTCATGGTATTCCGGTTGGTGGTGAGCTTGAAATGGTTGACGGAACAACTTTGTCACATTCAATCATTGGCCGTCAGAAAATTAATTATTGATAGTATAAATCTAATATCAATAAACCTATGCAGAGGTTAAAAACTCTGCTTATTTTTTATGAAAAAGTTAACTGTATCGGCTGTCAATACTGTTTTGACGGCGGTGAACTTGAAATTTTCAATTTATATCCCCATCTGAGTTTCATAACCATTCAACCCAATAAAATTATTCTAAAATTGAGGCTATTTAATGAGTATGAAAGGACAAGAAACTCGTGGATTTCAATCAGAAGTAAAACAGTTATTGCAATTGATGATCCATTCTCTTTATTCCAATAAAGAAATCTTTTTACGCGAGCTGATTTCAAACGCATCTGATGCAGCGGATAAATTACGCTTTAAGGCACTTTCACAATCAGATCTTTATGAAAATGATGGTGACTTAAGAGTTAGAATTGCTGTTGATAAAGACAAAAAAAACTTAACCATTAGTGATAACGGTATTGGCATGACGCGCGAAGAGGTTATTGATAATTTAGGTACTATTGCTAAATCTGGTACGAAGGCTTTTTTACAGTCTTTAGGTAACGAACAAGCGAAAGATAGCCCATTAATCGGTCAGTTTGGTGTTGGTTTCTATTCAGCTTTTATTGTTGCAGATAAAGTGACCGTGCGTTCGCGAGCAGCGGGTATGGCCGCCGATAAAGGGGTTTTCTGGCAATCTCAGGGTGAGGGTGAATATACCGTTGCTGATATTGAAAAAGCAGAGCGGGGTACTGAAATTACCTTACATTTACGTGAAGACCAAACGGAATTCTTAGATAACTGGCGTTTACGTTCGGTGATTAGCAAATATTCAGATCATATTGCCTTGCCAGTGGAAATTGAAGCCAAGAACGAAGAAGATGATACGGTTATTTGGGAAAAAATTAATAAAGCCCAGGCACTATGGACACGTAACAAAAACGATATTACGGCTGAAGAATATAAAGAGTTTTATAAGCATGTTTCCCATGATTATGCGGATCCTCTAATATGGAGCCATAATCGGGTAGAGGGTAAGCAAGAGTATACTAGCCTACTTTATATACCAACTAAAGCGCCTTTTGATTTATGGAATCGTGATAATAAACATGGTTTAAAGCTTTATGTTCATCGTGTTTTTATCATGGATGAAGCTGAACAGTTTATGCCCAATTACCTACGTTTCGTCCGTGGGTTAGTTGATTCCAATGACTTACCATTAAATGTTTCACGTGAAATTTTACAAGATAGTGATATCACTCGTAGTTTGCGTAGTGCATTAACTAAACGCGCATTACAGATGTTAGAAAAATTAGCCAAAAATGAACCTGAACAGTATCAACAATTCTGGCAGGAATTTGGACTAGTGCTGAAAGAGGGTCCTGCGGAAGATACCACCAATAAAGAAGGGATCACTAAATTATTACGCTTTGCATCAACGCATAATGAGAGTAATTTACAGAATGTTTCTTTAGAAGATTATGTTAGTCGAATGATTGAGGGGCAGGAAAAAATTTATTACATTACCGCAGATAGTTATGCTGCTGCGAAAAATAGCCCACATTTAGAACTATTCCGTAAAAAAGGAATTGAGGTTTTATTATTATCTGATCGGATTGATGAGTGGATGATGAACTATTTGCCAGAATTTGCAGGCAAATCTTTTCAATCTGTTAGTAAGACAGATGAGTCACTTGAAAAACTGGCTGATGAAGATAAGAAAGAGCAAGAAGAGACAGATAAAAAACTGGAGCCTTTCGTTGAGCGAGTAAAAAAATTATTAGGCGAGCGGGTGAAGGAGGTGAAGTTAACACATCGTTTAACCGATACGCCGGCAATCGTGACGACGGATGCGAATGATATGAGTACGCAGATGGCAAAACTTTTTGCCGCGGTGGGTCAATCAGCACCGGAAATAAAATATAATTTTGAACTTAATCCTGAGCATCCATTAGTTAAAAAAGCGACAGAACTAACAGATGATGGCTTATTTTCTGAGTGGATAGAAGTATTATTAGATCAGGCATTGTTTGTTGAACAGGGTAGCCTGGAAGATCCTAATCAATTTATTCGTCGTATTAATAAGTTACTTTTGGGCTAAAATTTATTTAATTAACCAGGTTGTTTATAAAACCACGTTTTAGTTATTTCAAGACGTGGTTTGTTTTTTTAACGAAAATAATTTGATTATTCATTGGTTATCTGTTTTCTTAAGTTATATATATGCCTAATGATAAGGTAACTTTTCTTTCAAAATATAAAAATGAAATAGCAAGGGGTTTACGCAATGCGTATTATTCTGCTCGGCGCGCCAGGCGCAGGTAAGGGGACTCAGGCACAATTCATCATGGAAAAGTATGGTATTCCACAAATTTCTACCGGTGATATGCTACGTGCTGCTGTAAAGGCAGGTACAGAGTTGGGTTTAAAAGCGAAAGAATTAATGGATAGTGGTAAGCTTGTTACTGATGAATTAGTTATTGCTTTAGTTAAACAGCGTATTGCACAGGATGATTGCCGAAACGGCTTCTTACTGGATGGGTTTCCCCGCACTATTCCACAAGCAGACGCAATGAAAAATGCGGGTATTGTGGTGGATTATGTATTGGAATTTGATGTACCGGATAAAATTATTGTTGAACGCATTGTTGGTCGTCGCGTTCATACGGCTTCGGGGCGTGTTTATCATATTAAATTTAATCCACCCAAAATAGCCAACAAAGATGATGTTACCGGTGAAGAATTAAGTATTCGCAAAGATGATCAAGAAGAAACTGTCCGTAAACGGTTAGTGGAGTATCATCAGTTAACTGAGCCTTTGATTGCTTATTATCGGCAAGAAGCTGCCGCCGCTCATACCAAGTACTTTAAATTGGATGGTACCCGTAAAGTGACTGAAGTCAGTGAAGAGTTGGCTAAAATTTTAGGTTAATTGTTAGTTGATTAAATAGGCATCCGATTTGGGTGCCTATTTTTTATTTATTGCTAATTAATAGGAGTAAATATATTTGATAAGTTATGATAAGGTTATAAATAGTTAGCAGTAAATAAAATGGAGCCAATTGGCATGCGCATTAAGAAGTATGGTGTTTTATTAGTTAACTTAGGGACGCCTGATGCACCGACGCCAGCGGCGGTGAAACGTTTTTTGGCAGAGTTTCTTAGTGATGTAAGAGTTATTGATATTTCGAGGATAATTTGGAAACCGTTATTACATTTAGTGATTTTACCATTACGCTCGCCAAAAGTTGCTAGATTATATCAATCAATTTGGACAGAAGCGGGTTCTCCATTGCTAAGTTATAGTTTGCAACAGCAGGCTGCACTGGCAAAACAACTACCCACTATTCCTGTGGAATTAGGTATGAGTTATGGTTCACCTTCTGTTGCAGATGCGATTGACAAACTATTAATTCAGCAGGTTGAAAATATTATTGTATTGCCGCTTTATCCGCAATATTCTTGTTCAACCACTGCGTCAGTGTTTGATGCGATTAGTCGAGCATTAAAAAAATATCGAACCATACCCGGGCTTCACTTTATTCGTAGTTATGCCGATCATCCTTATTATATTGAGGCATTAAAAAAGTCGGTTGAATTAAGTTTTGCACAGTATGGGAAACCTGATCGGTTATTACTTTCTTATCATGGTATCCCTCAACGTTATGCAGAAACAGGTGATATTTATCCGCAACAATGCGAGTTGACAACCCGTTTATTTAGTGAATTAATTGATTTTCCGGCTGATAAAATTATCATGACTTATCAGTCACGTTTTGGGCGTGAACCCTGGCTTACACCTTACACATACGTTACCTTAGCAAGCTTAGCAAAGAGTGGTGTTAAGCATGTTCAACTGTTATGTCCGGGTTTTTCAGTCGATTGTCTGGAAACTCTAGAGGAGATCGCGGTGCAAAATAAAAAATTATTTTATGCTGCTGGTGGCGAAAAGTATCAATACATACCTGCACTTAATGCTTCAAATAATCATATTCAGTTAATGGCCGAATTAATCACAGATAGGTTATAGACTCATTTATCAATTTTAAGTTTTTAAATAAAAACTATTTTTATTAAAACACTCTAAATAAGCATATTATGTTTAATTAATATAAAACTAAAATAATTTCTAACTATTTTATGTGAGTAGTGGAATTAAGATTAGTAATTATTTGAAGGGAATCTAGATAAAATTAAAAGTTACTTTAGTGATTATAACACTATCATAAATTTGAAATTTCACTGTAATAACTTGTTTGAGATCGTTAATTTTATCTAATAATTGTAAAATTATATATTTAAACTGGTAATATAGATTATTATTGCTGTCTAAGGTGGTAAATGATTTATGTGATATTTGTATTGTTTAAATATTTTTTATTATTTATTCTTATTTTTTAGAAAGATTAATATGTTATTGGTTTTTGTTAAATAGTTTGTGGCATTTTACTGGCTTTAAATATCATAGTTGTAAAAATGAGAATATTGTTGATAAATGTGATTTGTGTGTTTTATTAAGGTTGGAAATGTAGAATATTATGGCTAAACTTTTCTTGATTAATGAGAATTATTTGATTATTTAACTATTCAAGTCTGTATAAGATAGAGATAGATGAATATTTGTGATTAATTGTTAACAATATGACGGTTAGAAACTTTAAATTATGACAAATAGACAATTATTGGATGCAACCTCTGAGATCGATCCATCTTTTTATTCGGCTAAGATAAAACAAGATGATGAAATCGATTTATTTGAACTATTTTCTATTCTCTATAAATCTAAATTGTTGCTTATTATGTTTGTTGTGGTTTTTACCGCTGCCATTTTTTGCTGGACGCTATTTTCTCCGCAAAAATGGAAAAGTGAAGCCATAGTTGTTCAACCTACTGCTCAAGAAATGTTTAAGCTGAATGAATTCCTTAGTCAGTTAAAAGTACTGGATGTTGAAACAAATATTGATGCTCAGCAAATTTATACAAAATTTCTTGACGCTTATCGTTCTCAGTTGTTACAGGAAAATTTTCTAAAAAGTAGCGACTATTTTCAACGGTTAGTTAAATCCACAGAGTCACATTCGTTAGAAAGGGAACAGCAGCTTTTACGTGATATGAAAAATGATATTACGGTTGGCAAAATCACTTTTAGTAATAGTGCAGTTAATAATATTACTAATATGCAAGAGCAGTTGATAGAAGCAAGCATAGGATTTACTGCCGCAACGGCTCAAGATGCACAGAATTTATTGTCTGATTATCTGCGTTATATTGGATCGAATGTACGGCAAGAAATTAAAGCGGAGTTAAATGAAAAAATAGCGCAACAACTTGTTTATGCTAAAGGTAAATATGCTATCGAGCTGGCAACTTTGGAAAATGCGAATCGGGTTGCGATTCAGCGGCTGAAAAATTCATTAGCTATAGCACAATCGGTTGGTTTGAAAAAACCGGTTTCAACTACGCATAACTTTATTCAAGATGATCCAGATTATCCTATTGCATTAGGTTCAGAAGCATTAGCTAAAAAATTGGCTATTATTGAAAAGGCTAATGATCTGTCATTATCGAATCCTGACTTGTTAAGTAGTCAACAATATATCCAACAATTACAGGCATTAGATACGAAAGATATTTGGTTCCAACCGGTAAAATATATGCAAAAGCCAACTCTACCCATTGCTAAACAGGCACCCAACCGAACGTATATGCTAGTATTAGCTGGAATAGCTGGTTTAATTTTCGGTTGTATTTATGTTTTGTTACGCCATATGGTAAATAACCGCAAGCAAAAAGTCTGAGGTGATAATTTTAAATAAGCAGCAGGCGATTTTCCTGCTGCTCAATGATGTTAATTATGTTAGACTTGCTTCTTTCGTTAATACTAATCATACCTATTATGAAATTCCCTGGTCAACGTAAGTCCAAGCACTATTTTCCTGTTAGTCTTCGAGATCCCTTATTATCCAGTCAAGAGTTAATCAATAGCGCAGGCGATCATGCTTATATTGTTGGTATTGACCAAACTCTGGTTGATATTGAAGCGAAAGTTGATGATGATTTCATTCAGCGTTATCAACTCAGCCAGGGGCACTCTTTAGTTATTGAAGATGCGATGGCTGAAAAACTTTATCGTGAGTTAACAGAGAAAAATCTTATTAGCCATGAGTTTGCTGGTGGTACGATAGGGAATACTTTACATAATTACTCTTTATTAGCTGATAATAGATCTGTGTTGCTGGGTACGATGTGCAATAACATTCAAATTGGCAGTTATGCCTATCGTTATCTATGCCATACTTCCAGCCGGATGGATTTAAATTATTTACAAGGTGTTAATGGTCCGATTGGTCGCTGTTTTACCTTAATTACGGAAAATGGTGAGCGGACATTTGCAATTAGTCCTGGGTTAATGAACCAATTGCGTCCTGAGAGCATCCCTGAGCAAATTATTGCAGGAGCATCAGCTCTGGTTATTACTGCTTATCTTGTCCGTTGTCGGTCAGGTGAACCGATGCCAGCAGCAACCATTCAAGCAATAGAATATGCCAAAAAACATGATGTGCCAGTGGTGCTAACCATGGGTACTAAATTTGTTATTGCCGATGATCCTGCCTTTTGGCAGGATTTTATCGCTAAATATGTTTCTGTTGTGGCAATGAATGAAGAAGAAGCGTTTGAGTTGACAGGGTTTAACGATCCCTTATTAGCTGCCGACAAGGTGCTTGATTGGGTTGATCTGGCTCTTTGTACCGCCGGTGTTGACGGACTGTACATGGCAGGCTTTACCGAATCGACTTATAAAAGAAAAACTCAACATCCTCTGTTATCTGGTGCTATTAAGCAATTCAATCGTTATGAATTTAGCCGGGCAATGAGAAAAAAAGATTGTCAACTTCCTTTTAAGATCTACTCACATATTGAGCCTTATATGGGTGGGCCAGACAAAATTATGAATACCAATGGAGCCGGGGATGGTGCTCTGTCAGCATTATTACACGATATTACCGCCAATCGTTTTCATCGCTTAAATATTCCCAATTCAAAAAAACATTTTCTGCCCTTTCTGACATATTCTTCCTTAGCACAGGTGTGTAAATATGCTAATAGAGTGAGTTATCAGGTGCTTATTCAGCATTCACCGCGTTTAACGCGCAGTTTGCCTGAAAAAGAGGATAGTTTAGAGGAATCTTATTGGGAACGGTAATTTAATTAAAATCGGGAGAAAGCTTATATTTCCCCCTGATTTATTTTTATCGGCTAGTTAGAAGCATCAGGTTTTAAGTATTTATCTAAATCTTTAGTGCCTGATAATAAATTATCTTCATGATTGTCAATGACACAGTCGCTTGTTTTCTTTTTAGCTAGGAAATGCGCCATGGTTTTGGCAATTTCATGTTCACCAACAACGATATGATTTGCACCACGTTCACGAATATATCTAACTTCATCATCATAATGGGCACGCACGATAATTGTAATGTCAGGGTTTAATAATCTAGCTTTCTCGACAATTTGTCCTGCTTCATAACCATTTGGAATGGTTAGTAACAGTGTTTGCGCACAATCTATGCGAGCCAGTTTCATTAATGCTTTGTTTACAGCATTGCCAATTAATGAGCGGAAGCCATTTTTGGCTAATTCTTCAAATCGGGCACGGGTATTTTCAATAACGACTAGCGGGATATCTTTTTGACGTAATTTTTCCGCCAGAATGGTGCCAACACGACCATAACCAACAATAATGGCATGACCGCAAATATCGACAGGAATTTGGGCAACTTCTTCTTGTGTTTCTGCTAATAATTCTTCTTCTGTTGTTTCTGTTTTCTTCAGATAACGGTCAAGTAAGCTAAAGAGCAATGGATTAATCATAATAGAGGCGATTGCACCAGCCAAAACCAGGTTTGGTGCTTGACTATCAAATACATTGAGTGCAATCCCCATTCCGGCTAGGATGAAAGAGAATTCACCAATTTGTGCCAGACTTATCGCGATAGTTAAGGCGGTACGACGGCTATGACCAAATAGTCTCACTAACAGTAATGCGGCGAGTGATTTACCAATAGTAATGATCGCTAAAACCGCCAATATAGCGAGTGACTGTTCTATCAATATGATAGGATCGAGAAGCATACCAACTGATACAAAGAACAGAACCGCAAAGGCATCTCGCAAGGGGAGTGTATCTTGGGCGGCTCGATGGCTTAATTCAGATTCATTTAAGATCATGCCAGCGAAAAATGCACCTAGGGCAAAAGAAGCATTAAATAGCGTTACTGCAGCATAGGCAATACCGAGCGCTAATACTAAAACTGCTAGTGTAAATAATTCTCGAGAACCGGTTGCCGCAGTACGGGCTAGCATCCATGGAATAAGTTGGCGGCCCATGAAAAGAGTAATGATAATAAAAATAGCGACTTTACCAACGGTAAAGGTTAATTTAATAGCTAGCTCATTAAAACTGGCATTATTGCTATCGACAATACCGGCAATTGCGGGGAGCAATACTAGTGTCAATACCATGACTAAATCTTCGACAATCAACCAGCCGATGGCAATGCGTCCTCGTTTACTATCGATAAGTTGACGTTCTTCTAATGTCCTCAACAGTACTACTGTACTAGCTGTCGAGAGACAAAGACCAAAAACAATTCCAGCAAATAATCCCCAGCCAAATAGTATGGCTAAACCAAGACCTAATAAGGTCGCGGTAATTATTTGAGCGATAGCACCAGGAATAGCAATCGATTTTACGGCTAAAAGATCTTTTAAGGAAAAATGTAAACCAACACCAAACATCAATAATATAACACCAATTTCAGCAAGTTCGCTGGCTAAATTTGTATTTGCAACAAAGCCTGGTGTAAATGGACCAATAAGAACACCGGCCAGCAAATAGCCGACTAACGGTGATATTCTTAGCCGTTGTGCAATCATACCAAACAGATAGGCAAGAGCTAAACCACCAACAATTGTTGTGATGAGGGATGATGCTGAATGATCCATTAAATCTCCTCTTTTTTGAATGACAAAATACGTCATGTAAAATTCAAGCTTATTTTATCTGCTATAAACTAAAAAAGCGCTAAAAAAATCACGTTAAAATAATAAAAAAGCGGTTAACGATAAAAAAGAAAAGAACAGGTTGTTTTTTTAATAAAAATACCCAGCAAATAATCATATTAACCATTATAACTATAATTTATTATTTTATAATATATTATAATATAAACTATTATTCTTTTTTTTATTCATATTTGGTAATGATAGGATAAAACAAAATGATAATGATGAAAAATTCAGATTGAACTAATTAATTCAATACGCTTTATTTGTAATATACATTGTTAATGTTGGATTGATTGCAATTGTCTCCAAAGGTTAATGCCAAAGCGTATTTATCAAGCATTGCTACATTATGCATTACAAGCTTGATACTTTTGTATTTTGGATATAAATAGCAAAATGGTGTATTAAATAACAAGTATAGTAGTTATTTATGCTAATAAGATAAAAAAAATTGTAAAAATCAAAATAAATTGATTACTTATCGCTCCGATGGTCGCTCTTATCATCATTTTTGGCAAAAATAAAATTAATTATAAAATAAGCTTTATGTGATTTTATTATGTTTTTCAGTAGATTAATGGAATTAAAATAATCAATAGCCACTATTTCTTTTATAATCGCGATTCAGTCTCTATATTGTTATCCAATTGAGAGTATGAATAGCAATATTTTTAATCTTGCGTAATAACTAGGACAATTTATGTGGTAATAATCAAATAAAATATTGAAAGAATAATAAAATAGTTAGGGATATAAAAAAAATTGCTCGATGAAATACATTGGGTATAGATTTGAATACTGGAGATTGATATGCGATTGTCACTTAAGACTTCCCTGAGTGGGTTAATTCTATTTTTATGGTTGTTATTAAGTTCAACCGCAATTGCATGGCAAAAAAAAAATCTATTCCATCACGATATTACACACTAATGATCATCATGGTCATTTTTGGCATAACAAAAACGGAGAATATGGTTTAGCGGCGCAAAAAACATTAGTTGCAAAAATTCGTCATGATGCGGCAAAAAGAGGGGGAATTGTTTTACTGCTTTCTGGTGGTGATATTAATACTGGTGTGCCTGAATCCGACTTGCAAGATGCTGAACCAGATATTAAAGGCATGAATATGATTGGTTATGATGCAATGGTACTTGGTAATCATGAATTTGATAAGCCGTTAACGATTTTACGCAAGCAACAGCAATGGGCAACTTTTCCTTTTTTGTCAGCTAATATTTATCAAACCAGTACCGGACAGAGATTATTCAAACCCTATCAAATTTTTAATCAACAGGGCATCAAGATTGCCGTTATTGGTTTAACTACCGACGATACTGTTAAGTTAGCTAACCCAAGGGTAATTTCCGATATAGAATTTCGTTCGCCTGTCAATGAGGCGAAAATGGTGATCCAATCTCTACGTGCTAATGAAAAGCCTGATATCATTATTGCTGCTACCCATATGGGGCATTATAACAATGGCGAACATGGTTCTAATGCGCCTGGCGATGTTAAAATGGCGCGAAGTTTACCAACAGGCTATCTGGATATGATAGTGGGCGGTCATTCACAAGATCCAGTTTGTATGTCCGTTAACCGGAAAAATTATAAACAAGTAGATTATGTGCCTGGGACATTATGTAGACCAGATCGCCAAAATGGGACTTGGATTGTGCAGGCTCATGAGTGGGGTAAATATGTCGGGCGGGCTGATTTTGAATTTAAAAATGGCGAATTTATGTTAAAACGCTATCGACTTATACCTATCAATTTAAAGAAAAAACGACTTAACCAAGATGGTTCGACAGAGTTAACTTTTTATACGCAAGAAATTCCGCCTGATGTTGATATGGTGAAATTACTCTCGCCTTTTCAAGCAAAAGGTCGTCAACAATTAGATATCCATTTGGGTTTTGTTGATGGAAGATTACAAGGTGATCGCAACAAGGTTCGTTTTGGCCAAACTAATTTAGCGCGTCTCATCTTAGCGTCGCAAGTGGAACGTGTAAATGCCGATTTTGCCATTATGAGCAGTGGCATGATCCGTAATTCTATTGATCGAGGTCAGATCAGTTATCGACAAGTACTTAAGGTTTTACCGTTTGCTAATCACATAGCCTATGTTGATTTTAATGCTCAGGAAGTGAAAAACTATTTAGCAGCCGTCGCTAGTATGACGTCAGGTTCGGGGGCTTATGCCCAATTCTATAATATCAGTTTAATTCGTCATAAAGATGGTACAATTACAGATATTAAAATAGCCGGTCAACCATTAGATGATAAAAAGCATTATCGTATGGCAACATTAGATTTTATTGCTTTTGGTGGTGATGGTTACCCGAAAATTAATCATCATCCAAATTATGTTAATACAGGATTAGTGGATGCTGAGGTATTAAAGAATTTTATTGAAAAACATGCACCATTAAAAGTTATTGATTATGCGCCTAGCAGAGAAATTATTAGTCATTAAATAAAGCGGAATTATTTATCACTTTTTTATATTGGCAAATATTGCATTTAATAAATTAGCCAAGTCGTTAGGATCAAGTTCTATATCTAGCCCTCTTTTTCCGCCTGAAATATAGATAGTTGCAAATTGCTTGGCTTGTTCATCAATAATTGTTGGTAGACATTTTTTTTGCCCTAATGGGCTTATTCCGCCTAATAAATAGCCCGTTGTTTTTTGGGCGATTTGCGGATCGGCCATTTCTGCTTTTTTTGCGTTAAATGTGCTGGCAACCTGTTTCAAATTAAGTTGTCCTGATACTGGTGTGATAGCAACCACCAGATGTTTGCTATCTCCATTTAACACCACCAGCAACGTTTTAAATACTTGTCTGGCATCAAGCCCCAATTTTTCTACTGCCTCTTGGCCAAAGTGATATATATGTGCATCATGCTTATAGCTATGTAGCACATATTTGATTTTGTTTTTTTCTAATAAATTAATAGCGGGAGTCATACAAAACCTTATTTTATATAATGTTATAGTGAACAGTTCAATAGACACTTTATTATTTTGCTTGGCAATATTGTTTAAATAAAAATGGGATTGAATTAGTCGATTTGCTGTTTAAATAAGCTAGCAAGATTATTGTCGCCGTATAAATGTAAGGCGCCAACGGCCACGACATAATGACCCGCTGACAATTTTTTTAACTTTTGACACCATAATAAATTACGTTCTTGCATCAATAACTGATAAACATCATCACGAAAAGTTCTTGGTAATTTTAAATCAACCTCAGGTTTAAAGTTCATCCACCAACTTAACATTATTTGTAAAGAACGGGCGTTGGAGTGCCAATAAGTCAAAGTATCTTCCAATAAAGACTGCCCATTGTTAGGTAAATTCATGAGTAGCTCGATTTGAGAGGTGGCGCCTTCTAGTTCAATGATCGGTTTTTGCTGTTGCCTGGCAGCTAGCAGTAGTTGATAATCTATCCCGTATTGAGGAAGTAATCCTAAATTTTGTGCTTGATTGGCTTGTAAGATCAAAGCAATTTGCCAGGCAGCAAGCCTATCTAATTGCTCAACGTATAGTTTAATTTCTTGGCAATAATATTTAAATTTCAGGTAAAGTGTGGGTGAAAGTCGCTGTTTGACCGGTGGATAAGGGATGACGGGATTGTTAGTCAAGGGAGGCACTGTGTCGGTAATATCAGCTTCAACAATTAAAGCGTCGCACTGATTGAGTTTGTTTATAAGAATTTGAGGTAGCGGAAACATATTTTTGCTGGCCATATGAATACTGCCAATGAGATGCAGGTGAATATTTCCAGCCAAGCTAATATCATAAGCAGGATATGGATAATGTTTAGTCTTATTGGCAATCAAATATTTTTTTAGCCTAGATAATATAGGCGCTACCATTCTTCACTTCCCCTTAACGCAAAAATTCCTCATTGCCAGTTTAATAGGTTAGCTGTTTTTAATCATCGAGTACAAGACTTTCTATGGTTTGGTAAAAAAAGGTAACTGATTTTTAGTCACCATTTTGTTATCCGCCAATGATAATTTATTGCTTAGGTTTAAAACGTAATAAACGATTTGCATTACTAACGACAGTAATTGATGACAAGGCCATAGCAACACTGGCAATAACCGGATTAAGTAAGGTTCCAGTAAATGGATAAAACAGACCTGCTGCGATTGGTATGCCTAGCGCGTTATAAATAAAGGCACCAACCAGATTTTGTTTCATATTACGCAGCGTTCCTTGGGCAATTTGCACAGTATCAGCAACACTATGTAAGTTATGATTGATTAAAGTAATAGCGGCTGTTTCAATTGCAATATCGCTACCACTTCCCATGGCAATACCAACATTAGCCTGGGCTAAAGCAGGGGCGTCATTTATGCCATCCCCAATCATGGCAACTTTATGACCAATTTTTTGCAGTTGAGCGATGACAGCAGCTTTTTCATCAGGTAAGACACCGGCAATCACCTGGTCGATTCCCAATTCTTTGGCAATCGCACTGGCAGTAATTGGATTATCACCGGTCAACATAATCAATTGATATTTTTGCTTATGTAATCGCTGTAGCGCATTAATGGCAGTTTCTCTTAGTGGATCGCGAATAGAAAATAGGGCCGCTAATTGATTATCAACCGCCAGTAAGACGGGCGTGATCCCTTTGTTAGCCTGTTTAGCAATTAATTGCTCGACTTGTTGGCTGTTAATCGAATATTGTGACATCAGGGCTTGAGTACCTAACAAAATCGTTTTATTGTCGATTTCTCCTTTTACTCCGGCGCCGGCTAAAGTCCGGAACTGATTTACCTCTGGTAGCGATAACCCGACGCTCTGCGCTAAAATCGCATTGGCTAATGGATGATTAGCACCTTTTTCCAGTGCGCCTGCAATGGTTAGTACTTGGGATTGCTCAAATTGATTAAAAGTATGAATTTCTATAACTTCAGGTTTGCCCATCGTCAAGGTTCCGGTTTTATCGAAAACCAGGGTATCTAGGTTGCTAGCTTGTTGTAAAGCTTCAGCATCGCGTATCAAAGCACCGTATTCCGCGGCACGTGCGACGCCAGCAATAATTGACATTGGTGTTGCCAGACCCAGCGCACAAGGGCAAGCGATTATGAGTACACTGGTGGTAACAATTAATGCATAACTGATTTGTGGTGATGGACCAAAGAAATACCAGATAGCCCCGGCAGTTAAGGCTATTATGATCACGCCAGGGACGAAAATAGCGGCAATTTTATCGGCCAATTGTCCTATTGCTGGCTTGCTGCTTTGAGCTTGGCGCACTAATTTAATGATACGCGCTAAGGTCGTATGTTGACCGACTGCCGAGACGCATAATAATGCGGTACCATCTTGTACCACCGTTCCTGCATGTACTTTTTCACCTACGGTCTTATATTGTGCAACAGCTTCGCCAGTTAACATTGATTCATCTAGCCAAATTTCACCATAAGTCAACTCACCGTCAACAGGAATACGATCACCGCTAGTCAGACGTAATAGCATACCTTGTTCAACTTGAGACAGTGGCACTCTATTTTCACCCTTTTCACTAATAACCAGAGCAGTGGGTGGTGTGAGATCAAGTAATCGCCTTAAGGCGTTTGATGAACGTTGACGTGCCCCTTGTTCTAATGCATGTCCAAGATTAATTAAGCCAATAATCATTAGACTAGCTTCATAGTAAAGATGACGGGCTGGGATAGGAAATTTATCTGGCCACAAATTAACGCTAATTGAATATAGCCAGGCGGTGCTTGTTCCCAGGGCAACGAGAGTATCCATTGTGGCACTGCCATTGATTAGACTTCTCCAGGCGTTGTAATAAAAATGACCACCAGTTAAAATCATAATAATCAGAGTTAGCAGACCAATAAGCAGCCAGCTATACTGATTTTTTTCATTTAACATCATATTGTTGCCAATCATGCCCCAAATCATCAAGGCAATACCAACTAGTAGCGCTAAAGCTGCTTGCCAACGAAATTTGCGTATAGAGTCCTTAGTGAACTGTTGTTGTTTTTCTCGATGTTCCATTTCATTATCAATGACTTCGGCATCGTAACCGGCTTTTTGTACCGCTTGAATTAATGCCTGATGTTGAGCTTGTCCAGTGATCAAGGCACTGCGTTCGGCTAAATTAACCTGAGCATTTTGTACACCTGGCGTACTAAGTAACGCTTTTTGTACTTTGTTAACGCAACTGGCGCAACTCATACCATTAATGAGTAATTGTATCGTATCACTATCAATATTCGGTTTCTCAAGCTGATTCGCTGCAGTTTGCTTACTAGCGGTTTGGGCTATCTCAGGCGAAGATATGGCTGATTGTTGGTGAATTGAAGGGGCGATTTTGGTTTCCAATGTCGCTTGGTAGCCAATCGCCTTAATTGCAGCCATTAGCGTTGCTGGATCGGCGGTACCAAAAATTTGGGCTGTTTGAGTAGTCACTATTGCGGCGCTAACACCGCTGATATTTTCCAGTATTTTTTGTGTTTTATTGACACAATTGCGGCAATTAAGCCCTGTAAGTTGTAGTTTGATGTCAGGCTGTGTCGCTACTTTGCCTTGGTAACCGGCTTGTTCAATGGTTTTGATAATGTCTTGTACGGAGGCAGAACCGGTGATTTTGGCATAATTAAGTGTAACGGCAACTTGTTGTATGTCTGGCCGTGCTTTCAGCGCTGTTGTTAGCTTGTTAATACAATGGGAGCAAGTCAGTCCTTGTAGCGCTAGAATGGTAATATTAGGCATAATTGACTCTCCTAATGCATACAATAAATTAATTGGTATAATGCTAATTACTTCCTAACATTATGGCTGAAATAACCTGGAATATTATAAAGGTTAAACCTTCTAGTAAGGGTAAGGTCAAGGTGAAATGATGAATATTACTCAAGTCGCAGAGAAAACGGGATTAAGTGCCAAAACAATTCGCTTTTATGAAGAAAAGTCATTAATTACTCCACCTATGAGAAGTGAAAATGGCTATCGTCATTATCAACCACCTCATTTGGATGAATTAACCTTATTAAAGCAGGCTAGGGAGGTTGGATTTACGTTAAAAGAGTGTCGGCAATTACTTGAACTTTTCCGTAACCCACGTCGCCATAGTGCGGATATAAAAGCGGCGACGTTAAATAAAATTAGTGAAATTGAAAAAAACATTACCGCTCTTAATGTCATGCGAGATAGCTTACTTACATTGGTTGCATCGTGTCCAGGGGACAACAATGCAAAATGCCCGATTATTGATCATCTAGTTGGTCATCATGTTGATTAGACCAAACTGGTTTGACTTTTAGTGTAATACCATCGACAGCGATCACTTCGACTTCACTATTAGCTGATAATTGCTCAGAACAATAAACACGCCAACTACCATCAGCCAGCCGTATTCTGCTATAGCCATTATTAGTATCTGAGATTAAACGTGCTTTTGTGCCAATTAATTGATGTTGCTTTTGGTTAGGTTCATCGGGCAATGATTTGTTACGTATGCTAAGCCATTTGCGCCAACCCAATACAGAAAGAATGATCATAATGGCAAATAATAGACCTTGCCAATCCCAACTCATCTCAGGTATAAGCCAGGTTATAAACGCCGTGATAACAGCGGCAACGCCAGACCAGAGTAGATAACCGCCGGCACCGAGTAGTTCAGCAACCAGCAGTAATCCACCTAAGCAGAGCCAAAACCAGGCCGGTTGCGCAATTATTTGCTCAGGCATCGTTTAACACCTCTATTTATGTTTGATTACTTTTTTGGCTATAGCGTTTTTTGTTTTCTTGAAATAGTTCACTAATGCCGCCAATAGCGCCCATTAAATTACTTGCTTCAAGTGGCATCATAATCACTTTGCTATTTTCCGCTTTACCAATATTGGTTAATGCTTCGGTATATTTTTGTGCGATAAAATAGTTTATTGCCTGCATGTCACCATTGGCAATGGCGTTAGAGACCATTTGGGTTGCTTTGGCTTCGGCTTCTGCGGCGCGCTCTCGTGCTTCAGCATGTAGAAATGCTGATTGACGTTCACCTTCAGCTTTTAAAATTTGTGACTGTTTTTCACCTTCTGCCTTGAGTATCGCTGCCTGGCGTACCCCTTCGGCTTCAAGAATATCGGCGCGCTTGGTTCTTTCGGCTTTCATTTGGGCATTCATGGCATTAATTAATTCTTTCGGCGGCCGAACATCACGGATTTCTATCCGAGTAATTTTTAGTCCCCAGGTATTAGTTGCTTCATCAACAATATGTAATAAACGACTATTGATGACATCCCGTTGAGACAAAATTTCATCGAGTTCCATGGCACCTAATACCGTACGAATATTGGTCATGGTGAGATTAATCACTGATAATTCAAGGTTATTTACTTCGTATGCGGCACGAACAGGATCAACGACTTGAATAAAACAGACGGCATCAATCGTGACATTGGCATTATCTTTAGAAATGACTTCTTGCGATGGAATGTCGAAAACACGTTCCATCATATTGATTTTTCGTCCAATTTTATCCATAAATGGGACAATGAAATGTAATCCCGGTAGTAGAGTACGGGTATAGCGGCCAAAACGTTCAACCGTCCATTGAAAACCTTGTGGTACGGTTTTGACACAAGTTAAGACAATGACAATAGCGACAAAAATAATGATAGGTATGGCACCAAAAGAAAATAAGTCCATCGCGTTTTTCCTGCTTGATGTTAATAAAGTAGTGAGTAAATCTGATGACGGTAGCGATTTGTTAAAGGATCACTAGGCCCTAAGGCAGATAAAATATCCATCATCGTTTTTTTCACCGAAACATTTCCTGCCGATAAATCTTTCTTAAGAAATGTTAGCAAAATTTCTAATGCTTCTTCATTTCTATTAACTTCATGTAGTTTAAGTGTTAACTGTATAGCTAATTCCGTGTTTTCAGGTTGTTGAGCGAATGTCTCTTGTAATTGCTGAATTTCCGGTGTATCTGCTGCTTTTTTTTGTAGTTCAATTTGCGCTAATAAACCTTGATAACGGCTATCTTGATCTTGAATAGCAACGGTGTTCAAAATTTTCTGGCTTTCATCTAATTGGTTGAGGCTAATCAATGCTTCTGCATAGGTTAGGCTAATATCACTATTATTAGGTGCTAGTTGATGGGCTTCTTTTAACAATGGCAAAGCTTCCGCGGTTTTTCCAGCGGCCATTAACTCAATTGCTTGAGCAGTTTTTAATTCTTCTGGCGTCGGCAGGACATGCGTTAACATATCGCGGATAAATTCTTCAGATTGAGGTCCTTGAAAACCATCAATCGGTTGGCCTTGTTGTAATAAATAAACGGTTGGAATTGCTCTTAATCCGAATTGAGCGGCAACCATTTGCTCTGTATCACAGTTGACCTTGGCCAGGGTGAATTGGCCTGCGTACTCAGCCGCTAATTTATCCAGTGTGGCACCAAGTGCTTGGCAATGCGGACTTTGTGGTGACCAAAAATAGAAAACAACCGGTTGCATCATTGATTGTTCGATGACTTGTTGTAGATTAGATTCATTTACGTCGATGGCATAAGCAGTTGCAAGCATGATGGTTCTCTTAAATTGTGTTCTGTGAACCCTATAAAATAAGATCAAAATTGGTTATTTCAAGGGGGAAAAGGGATTTGTTACGTTAAAAATTTATCCATCAATCGATCAGGTAAAAGACGTTTCATAAAGGCAATAGCGTAAGTTAATAGTGTCACTGGATAGCGAATTTTTGGTTTAGGGCTCTCTAATGCATGGAGTAGTCGTTTGACAACGTGTTCTGGCCTTAATGCTAGCTTTGCAGCAATAGTCGGGTTTTTTACTGGACTATCTTTGTTGGTTTGCTCGACGTTATCAGTAAAACGCGTCTCAATTGGCCCAGGTTCGATAATACAAACTTGTACTCCTGACCCTTTTAATTCAAGCCGAAGTGCATCTGACCAAGCCTCTAAAGCATGTTTACTTGCTGCATAGGCACCACGACCAGGAGAAGAGACAATCCCTAATACCGAACTAGTCTGAATAATACGTCCTTCACCATGAGCAAGCATCGCTGGTAACAATAAAGTGGTAAGCTGATGGATACTAAAAAAATTAGTAGAAAACTGCTGTTCAAGTTGTTGTCGACTAATGGTATTAAGTGAGCCATAGACCCCATAACCGGCATTGTTAAATAAGGCATATAATCGGCCATTAGTTAATTCGATAACTTGTTGAGCGGCATGTTTTACACTTTCTACATTATCCATATCGATTTTGATTGGTTCAAAGCCTAGTGTTTTCATAGCGATTAAATCCGCTTCTTTCCGACAACCCGCTAATATTCGATGCCTTTGCTTAGCAAAATTTTGGCCGCGCATAATCCAATACCACTTGAAGTTCCAGTAATAAAAATCACTCTTTTCATGGTTCTCGATCCCAATAAAATTATTATGCTAGCTATTAGTATTGATTCTTAATGCCAACAGATAAAGCGCTAAATAAGTAAAATAAGAATGTTTTTAATTACAATTTGTAATTTTGAGCGACTCGTTGTACTGGCGGTTTCATTAATAGTGTTAACAATAAAATGATGAAAACAGGAAGCGCAATAATTAAAAATGTAGGGGTAAAACTGGCTGTATAATCCTTTATTATTCCGCCGAAAAAGGGGGCAAAACAGGCGCAAGTAGAGAGTAAATTCATAACAGAAAAAAGTTCTAGGTATGGGCCTCGGCCAAAATAATTAGCGAGTAAAACACTTGAGGCTAGAAAGGTCATGCCATAACCGATCCCAATACCCAGAGTAAATAAAATTAGCCATAGCCAAGTTGTCGCCATACTGAGGGCAATAAGCCCACAGATAATAATTATTAGGCTGATTATTAATAATTTTTTTGGTTCTAGCTGCTCACCAACTGCGCCGCCAGCCAGGCGCGAGAAAGCATTGATAAAAGCCATTACACTTAAAGAGCCTGCGGCAATTGTTTCGCTAAAACCTTGTTCTATGATGTGGGCAACGGCAAAGCTATTAACGGTAATACCACACCAAAGGAAGGCGGTATAGCTAGCGGCTATGATATAAAATTGCCAGGTGCGTAGGGCTCCACTGGTAGACCATATTTCTTTGGTTTTGTAGATTGTTTCTGATGAGTGTTGTGTCAACTTGTTAGCGATCGCTTTGGCATGTGAAATTTCACGCTGGCCTTCGCGTAAAGTTAATAGTGTGATAAAGACAATAATGGCCAAACAAAGCGCTGAAATAACCCAGTGGATGCGCCATGAACCCCAGACACGTGTTGCCAGAAAATAGATCCAAGGGCCGACCACACCGCCTAAACCACCAATGGTAAAGTAGAAGCCAAAAGCGAGCGATTGCTTTTCAAACAATCGAGAAATAACATAAGTACCGGGTACCGTTGCTAAAAATGTAAAGCCAATACCTAACAGAGCAGTACCGGAAAAATAATCAAATAAACTGGTTATAGAATAGAGGTAATAAAAGCCAAGGGTAAAAATAGCAAGGCCAAATAATAGTGTCATTCTAAGCCCGAGCCCACGGATCATTAAGGTTGGCAGATAGCTTGATAAACCACAGGTTAATCCTAAAATCGTGAATCCCAGTCCTGCTTCTGCCCAGTTCCAATTGAATTCATTGATAATGCTAGGTAGCACGACGCCAAGTGAAGTAAAAGTGGTTGCTGTTGATAAGAAATAAATTAATCCCAATAAAAGTAACATATACCATGGATAAACAGGACCAAACATTTGTTGTTGTGCAGGCATTATGACTCCAAAGCAGACAACTATCGCATGAAAACAGTAAGCTTAACAATATACTGGTTTATTCAATATGCTAGTTGTTTTATTTACACTTATTATGTCGTGGAAAATGCATTAATTTTGTGTTTAGCCATGCAATACTATCCTTATATTCATTAGGAAGTAAGGGTTGTATTGTATTTAGTGAGTTATTTATCGCTTGCCAGTTATTACTACACAAATTTAGATGACCTACTTTACGCCCAGGACGAACATCTTTTTCATACCAATGTAGATGAACTAAAGGTAATGACAACCATGCAGGATTTAATACTGTACCTATCAAATTAATCATAACTGACGTAGTTTCTATGTTAGGAGTAGGTATTGGCAGATTTGAAATGGCTCGCAGGTGGAGTTCAAATTGACTAATAGACGCGCCATTTTGCGTCCAATGACCACTATTATGAACTCGTGGCGCTAATTCGTTAATGAGTAGTTTATCATTTAAAATAAAACATTCCATTGCCATCACACCCACATAATTTAATCTTGTCATAATGGTCGACAGCATCAATTCTGCTTCAGTTTGCAATTTTTTATCGGGCTGAGGCAAAGCAATACTGGCTCGTAGCATGCCCTCTTGATGCAGATTGTATGTTAGCGGGTAAAAGACACATTGGCCATGTATATTACGTGCAGCAACAAGTGAAACTTCGCCTGAAAAGGGAATAGCTTTTTCAACAATCGCCTGGCCATAAATTTCAGCGGGCAGTAGTGATAGATTGTCAGGTGTGATACGCCATTGCCCACGGCCGTCATAACCACCAGTACGACATTTAACAATAACAAAATCGCCTAGCTTAGCAAATAATTGTGGCCATTGTGTTTGATTGCTAAGAAGCTGCCAGGGAGCTGTCGTTAACGATAAAGAATCTAATAGTTTTTTTTGTGGCAATCGATCGGCCAGTTGCGGGAAGATATCGCGATTAATAAAGCTAGGCTGGCGAGCTAATTCACATGTAAGCGGCGTTTCTGGCCAGCGTTCAATTTCGGCTGTTATGATGCTGTCTTGATAAGGAATAGTCTCTAATTTATCATCGATACCGATAGGAAAGACGCTAATACCTAACGGCTCTCCCGCTTGACGCAACATGCGGCCTAACTGGCCATTACCAAGGACGCAAATCGGTTTCATTCCCCCTCCCGTGGATCGGGATGGCTTAAGACATCATTAGTTTGTTTTAAACGCCAGATTGATAAACGCTCATAAAGCTCGCTATCTGTGCCAGCTAGGAATTGAGCTGCCAATAATGCCGCATTCGCTGCCCCCGCTTTACCTATTGCAAAAGTAGCCACCGGAATTCCCTTTGGCATTTGCACAATGGAATAAAGGCTATCAATACCATTTAGCGTCGCTGTTACCACCGGGACGCCAAAAACAGGAACCAACGTTTTGGCTGCTAACATACCGGGTAAATGTGCGGCCCCGCCAGCACCAGCAATGATAACCTGAAATCCTTTTTCTTTTGCTTCTGCAGCGAATGTGAAGAGTTTATCAGGTGTGCGATGAGCAGAAACAATTTCTACGTGATGAGGTAGTGTGAGTTCACAGAGTATATCGGCAGCATATTTCATCGTGCTCCAGTCGCTTTTGGAACCCATTACGATGGCAATTTTGGGATTAGAATGTGACGATTTTTGTGCATCAAATTGAGCGCTCATTAATTTGTTGCTCCTGCTTTAAGTCATTTATTGATGGCAAATTAAGTGAGATCATATCATGGCTAATAAATAAGGAAAACGTTTGCCTAGTTTTTTCATCGCAGGATTAAGCTGAGATGGGAAATGTTAATAAAAAGGGAAATGAAGCAACTCGATGGTTTTAGGCGTTATTTTGATTACCGAGCCATTTTGATCCCAGGCACCCAACACTGCTCGGTGTAATATTTTACCATTAACATTAATTTCATGGATCGCAGGTCGATGCGTATGACCGTGGATCATCCAATCGACTTGATATTTACGAAATTTTTCAATTACCGCTTGTTCATTGACATCTGTAATATATTCTGGCTTAAGTCGAGTGGCAGATTGGCTATTCTTACGCATTCTTTCAGCGATACGGTGGCGGGTAGATAAGGGAAGCGCTAGAAATAGCCGTTGCAACCAGCGATTATGTACTCGTTTTCTATAACGCTGATAGGAAATATCATCAGTACAAAGTGTATCACCGTGTAAAATGAGGATATTATGGCCATGTAGCGTTAACACTTTCTCTGCTGGTAGTAAGGTCATGCCACTTTCTTTGGCGAACTTTTTCCCCAGTAAAAAATCACGATTACCATGAATAAAGTAGCAAGGGACGCCTTTACTTTGCAATTCCTTGAGTTCGTGCGCTATTGCTTCGTGTAGTAGACTGGGATCATCATCACCAATCCAATAATCAAAAAAATCACCTAAAATATATAAAGCTTTAGCTTGACTCGCTTGTTCGCGTAAGAAATGCAGAAAACCGGCAGTAATAGCCGGTTCTTTTTCACTTAAATGCAAGTCAGCAATAAATAAGATTGCCATAGTTTAATTATTCGTTAACTGTTACGCGTTCAATAATAACATCTTCAATGGGTACATCTTGATGTAAGCCACTACGACCTGTTTTTACTTCTTTAATTTTATTAACAATATCCATTCCGTCAACTACCTCGCCAAAGACACAGTAACCCCAACCATCATGTTGTTCTGAACGGAAATTTAGAAAGTCGTTGTCGACAACATTAATAAAGAATTGTGCTGTTGCTGAATGCGGATCATTGGTTCTGGCCATCGCGAGCGTGCCACGTTTATTTTTTAATTCGTTATTCGCTTCATTTTTAATAGGATCCTTAGTCGTTTTTTGCTGCATTCCAGGTTCAAAACCGCCACCTTGGATCATAAATCCATTAATAACGCGATGAAAAATCGTATTATCGTAAAATCCATCACGACAATAGTCTAAAAAATTTTTTACCGTTATTGGCGATTTTTCATCAAAAGTTTTAATGACAATATCGCCAAAAATAGTGTGAAAAGTTACCATAATCACTATCCTGATAAATTGTTATATATAATGTAAAAATCAAAAAGTAAAGTAATCACAATTTAAAGTAGATCAACTATTTTATACCATATTAGGCTGATTACGTCAGTATTTGTGGAATATTGAATAATTTCCTTGCGCCCCATAGTTGCTTAACTCAGAATATAGGGCGCCAATAGCCGTGTTTATTGGTAGCAATGGCATCTTGTATCGCCTTGTAATCAAAGTAAACCATTTACTGCATGTAGCGCTGATGATGGAAAAAGTCCCAATGTTGAAAATTTATAATACACTAAGTCGTCAAAAAGAAGAGTTTAGACCGATTACGCCAGGCAAAATTGGTATGTATGTGTGTGGTGTTACTATTTATGATTTATGTCATATCGGCCATGGCAGAACCTTTGTTGCTTTTGATGTGATTAGCCGTTATTTACGTTATCTAGGTTATGATTTGACCTATGTACGTAATATCACTGATGTGGATGATAAGATTATCAAACGGGCCGCAGAAAATAATGAGACATGTGACGCTTTAACATCACGCATGTTGGTTGAAATGTATAAAGATTTTGATGCCTTAAATATTTTGCGGCCCGATTTTGAACCAAGTGCAACGCACCATATTAAAGAAATTATTGCTTTGACCGAGCGACTACTTAAACGCGGCCATGCTTATATTGCTGATAACGGTGATGTCATGTTCGCTATTAATAGCGATCCAGATTACGGCCTGTTATCCCGCCAAGATCTTGAGCAATTACAAGCAGGAGCGCGTGTTGAAGTCGCTGATGCCAAGCGTAACCCATTGGATTTTGTATTATGGAAAATGTCCAAACCCAATGAGCCAAGTTGGTCTTCTCCCTGGGGTGATGGGCGACCAGGTTGGCATATTGAATGCTCTGCCATGAATGGTAAACAACTGGGTGAACATTTTGATATTCATGGCGGAGGGGCAGATTTGATGTTTCCTCATCATGAAAATGAAATAGCGCAATCAACCTGTGCTCATGATGGGCCATATGTAAACTATTGGATGCATACTGGAATGGTTATGGTTGATCGGGAGAAAATGTCAAAATCATTGAATAATTTCTTTACCATCCGTGATGTATTGGCGCATTATGATGCCGAAACGGTGCGTTATTTCTTATTATCAGGACACTATCGTAGTCAATTAAATTATACCGAAGAAAATTTAAAGCAAGCTCGCACATCACTTGAGCGTCTTTATACCGCTTTACGCGATACCGATTCTAATAATACAAAATCTGCTGATAATGAAATATTTAAGCAGCGTTTTATGGCAGCCATGAACGATGATTTTAATACGCCAGAGGCCTATTCTGTGCTATTTGATTTGGCAAGAGAAATTAACCGATTGAAAGTCGATGATATGGTAATGGCGAATGGATTAGCCGTACAATTACGTCAATTAGCAAATATATTAGGGTTGTTAACGCAAAATCCTGAACAATTCTTACAAAGTCGCGCACAAGTTTCTCACAGTGCTGAAATAGAAAAAATTGAGGCATTAATTAAGCAACGTAATGATGCTCGCAAAAACAAACTCTGGGCACAAGCTGATTCAGCGCGCGATGAACTGACGAGAATGGGCATTATATTAGAAGATAGCGCGCAAGGAACTGTATGGCGTCGTAAGTAACTAGCGCATTTGTATTTATTATTCAATAGATAATCATACTATTATTAATTTAAACTGTAATTAACAATTGATGGATAATAATGTTGCTATTTTTTGATGCTTAACATGATAAAAATAATGGTTCTAATATCTGCTTTTTACATTGTTAATAATTAGAGCAATAAGTTTTTATCTGTTTTATCGTGAAATTAAAACCACCATCGAAATAGGTGGTTAAGTATATTAATGAGATTTAATTACTTTAAAGCAATGTAGCAATATTTATTACTTTCTTGATATTTTATAATAAAAAACAGAGCTAAATATTGCTTAATATAGGTACATTTGATCTACCTTACCACCACATTTTTTAGGGGTGGAATAAAGCCATAATCAAACTGTTTGACGACAAAAGTTCTATTTCCGACAATTTTAATTTGAACAGTCGGCGCTTCGGTACCACCTACACGAAATTTGTCACCACGACCAGGAACATTATCAATAAATGAAGTGACAAGACCATTAGGCATAACATAATGTGAGTAAGTTTGAAATGGTTGGGAAGATGGGTTACCTAACACTAAACCAGAGCCGTTAAGGGGTATGTAGGGGCCAAATAATGAATCGCTAACAAAACCATAAACACCATCCGGGCCTTTCAAACCATCGGCATAGGTGTATTGATGACTAATTGTAAAAAGATAATATTTTCCATCTTTAAACACAAAATGTGGGCGCTCAGTTTGATCATTCACACCCACAGCAGTAATTAACGGAGGAAGTATTTCCCAATTATTTCCCGCGCTGTCTTTTGCAGCCGCAAACCCTATGCAACCAACCTGATACTTAGCACCACCCACATCCTGAAAACCTGGTGGCACATCGCCCATATCATCGCTAGAAATAATGTGAGAGCCTCTGTCGCCAGCAACATTACCTTCAAAGACCATATATAGATTGCCATCATTGGGATCGATAAAAGGACAGGGGTCGCGGAAATTCCAATACTCATTTTGTTCTTCTGTCTGGTAATAAACACCATCGGCAGAGAAAAGCGAAATAACCTTGTCAAAGCCACTTAGTTTTACACTATTTTTGTCAGTTTGCACTTTACCACTTACTTTCGCAATAGTGGCGCCAGGGGTGACACAAGTATAATAAAGATCAATATCCCCGTTTTCGTCTAGTAAAATAGGAGTACCAGCCCATTCACGCTCTGTTGGTGAAACACCATCGTTCATTACTCGTCCACCGTATTGCCAACTCTTGCTATCTTTGGCATACCAAAAGCACATGCGAGCTCGACCATGTCGATCATTCCAGTCTTTTACAATATCGTAATTACCATTTTTGTCTTTAAATCGGTCGGGTTGTTTGACTGCCGTAAGAGAAAAATAATCGACCAACCATTAACTGAAACAACATTGCCGTCAAGATCTCGTAATGGCATGGTATCCCAGATAAACAACTTTTCACTCATAACGGGAAAGTCAATACTAACCTTGGGTTGCGTTGTAGTGGGATCATCGAAATGAACCTTAAGTGCCTCAGCTCGAGTCCAACAACTAGTAATAACCCTGTCTCTTAATATGTCCATAATTTAAGTTAATCTCCTTTCTTTATAGGAGTCTTTAATTTAACAATAAAGAAATAAATATTTAACGTTAAAAAAATCTGTCGTCAACCACACAACAAGAAGGGATAAAAACGCCCGTTTATTGCTTAAAGGAAGAAAAGTGAGTAGTGATGTAGGTAGTGGTAAATATTTTGAAATATCAAATAATCAACAAAAAATAACAAAAAATAGATGGTTCTTGTTAACTAACCTTGGTATAACGAACTGATGTTCCATTTTTCAATGGATATTGGTTTGAATAATGTTAATACTGAAGTAAAAGGTAGGGAGTTATAAAGAAAACAGATCATTTTACCTCTATATAAATTATTCAATCTTAAGTTTTAGGAGGTGTATATGATGCGTTGCCCAGTTCGTAAAAATAACGCTCATACTAGAACGAGCCGTTACTTAACTAACAAAACGAAGAAATCTTATTATCAATGTCAAAACATAAGATGTTCTTGTACCTTTAAAACATTAGAAAGTTTAGCCAGAATAATTTCTGCTCCAGAGACAGAAGAGAATATTACTATTGTTACCTAATAAGAATAAAATTATAAAATATTCATTTATTAGCTTAATAAAGCAGCAAGTTATCATTTAAAAACGAGTGAAAATTGAGCAAAAATTTAGCCCCGTTACTAGGGGCATTGTTAGATGTTTTTTATAATTGATGATTACTCTTTAACTATGACGCAGTTATTAGCTAAAGTGACAATATTATTTTTGCTAATTTTACAGCGTTTGCGGGTTTCAACTTCACCATCAACTTTTACCTCACCTTGGGCGATAAGCGCTTTGGCTGCGGCTCCACTTTCGACCCAACCTTGCAATTTTAATAAATCACATAATTTAATATAGGGGTGGCCCTCAAGATGAAAAATTTCCATTTTATTGCCTATTAGTTAGTATTCTGAATATCATGATATTCCTCACAAGCTTGTAAGGTATTTTGCATTAGTGTAGCCACTGTCATTGGCCCAACACCACCAGGCACAGGGGTGATCCAACTAGCACGTTGTTGTGCTTCTTGATAACAAACATCGCCAGTGACTTTGCCATTTTCAAGCCGATTAATACCCACATCCATAACAATGGCGCCAGGTTTTATCCATTCACCTGGAATAAAATTTGCTTTACCAATAGCCACGACTAGCAAATCAGCCTGCTCTACATGATGACGTAAATTAGTGGTAAAACGGTGGGCAACGGTAGTTGTACAACCGGCCAGAAGCAATTCCAGACTCATAGGACGGCCTACAATATTTGAAGCACCAACAATAACCGCATTTAAACCAAGTAAAGTAATCTGATAGCGCTCAAGTAAGGTAATAATACCGCGAGGTGTACAAGGCCGTAATCTTGGGGCACGCTGACAAAGGCGGCCTATGTTATAAGGATGAAAACCGTCAACATCTTTATCTGGATGGATATGCTCTAATATCTTGATATAGTCAATAGTCTTAGGTAGCGGTAATTGAACCAGGATCCCATCAATTGCCTTATCGTTATTAAGTTGATCAATTAATTGTAATAGTTCAGACTCGGTGGTTTTTTCCGCTAAATCATATGAGCGCGAGACAAAACCAACTGCTTCACAGGTACGACGTTTACTGTTGACGTAGATCTGTGAAGCCGGATCATTACCGACTAAAATGACTGCAAGCCCGGGAGCTCGCTTGCCTAGTGAAAGTCTCAATTTAACTTTTTCGGCAACTTCCTGTCTGATTGTTTCGGAAATCATTTTTCCATCAATAATTTTTGCTGACATTTATTTAGTTAATCCATAAAAACATTGCGATATTGCTATTTTGTCAGAAGAAAGCGATGCTGTCAGTTTTATTAGTAGCCAGAAAATGAGCAGATAGATCATTTGTCACTGAAAAGACGTTGACTCAGTGCTCAGCAACCGTATAATCCAACGACATTATTTTATTATTGGATCAGCATCTTTATATGCGCCCTTAGCTCAGCTGGATAGAGCAACGGCCTTCTAAGCCGTAGGTCACAGGTTCGAATCCTGTAGGGCGTGCCAGTTATTTCAAGGGGTTACATCAGATCTAACTTTTCAGCTTTTTTAAGTGGGACAAATTTGGGACACGATTTTTGAATTTATTGAAAGCATTGTCGATTTGTTTTGCATGTTCAGTGAGATGGTTAGGTGCTAGGTGAGCGTACCTGCGTAGCATTTCAATAGATTCCCAACTTCCCATCTCTTGTAATACGGAAAGCGGGACACCTGACTGAATTAACCAGCTAGCCCAAGTGTGTCTCAGATCGTGAAAGCGGAAATTTTCAATACCGGCTCGGTTTAGTGCGGCTCTCCAGGCAGTATTAGAATCAATACACATCTTTCTGATAGTTTTTTTTCGCGCCATCAGCTCGTTTAACTGCTTCTGTATGAACAAATACCCTTTTTTGATGATTACCTAATTGTCGCTTTAAAATACAGCAAGCAGTATCGTTTAGTGCGACGCCTATCGCTTTTCCCGCTTTACTCTCTTCAGGCTCTATCCAGGCAACTTTTCTTTGCATGTCAATTTGTGACCATTTGAGAACAGAATATGCGATTGCTCAAGCCAGATGTGTTATGGCAGAGGTATAAAAATAGAAGAAAATTGGCAGAAAAATAATTTGCATTTTGCAAAATTTAACATAATGGATGAGATTTTAGGTTAAATTGCTATGTGCCAGAATGGTAATATATAGTTTGCTACTTAAAAGAAAAGTGTGAAGCATTGCTTGAAAAGATCTTAATAGAGTTAAAAAGCAAGTTAATCAGCTTATCAAAATAGAAACAACAGAGCTAATTTAGGCGGCGATCTATTGATTTGTTGATAACTTTGATGTAGGTAATTTTTCTCGTTCAACACGACTGAAAAAACTTAATCCCGGTTGTTTAAATAGTGTCTGTGTCAAATGAAACGTTGAGTATATGCTGATGGTTAAAAGTGGCAGGGTTTAATGACTCGTCGAGATATTAAATCAATTGTGTGCAGGCAGCATATAAAATTAAATACCTGACTATGGCTAATTGTTTATTAGTCTCAGTGTTAGTGGCTATTTTATATAACCATTATGTCCAACGTAAATATCAATATAACCAGCTGGTGGATGAATTAGACAAGCAGACCGAATTTAAAAACAGCTATTTAAAAGAAATCAAATTACTACATCAATTGGATACTAAACGGAGACAGGAACTTAATCATGCGAAAGCTGAAATTACCAAGCTTGCTGACGATTTAGACAATGGTACTAAGCAGTTGTCGGTCAAAGTGTTATGTGCAAAGTCCGACAATATTATCGCCACCGCCCCAGCCTGGATGATGCAAGACTCACCCAATTGGCGGCCTGACGCTTGGCGAAATTATTTCCGTCTTAGACGTCAGCTCAAAACTTTAGAAACCCAGTATTTTGGTTAAGGGAAAGGCTGGGCGAGATTTATAAGCAAAAAATTAATCTGAAAAATGCATACTATTGTCTTTTATCGGTAGAGGTTTTTTTTACAAGGTCTGAACCACATACCTCAAATTATCTTCCTGCGTGGGATATGTTACGACAAATTTTTTGCAATTCACAGTTTTCTTTTAGCCATTGTTTTTCAGCATTATACTCTTCAGCAGTCCTCCCAACCAAATCATTTACTAAAGTGCATTCAAATTGCGCGATAGAAATTGAGCTAAATCCTAAAAGCGACGTAATAGTCAATACTTTGCATAATGATTTCATAATTGTTTCTCCGGAAGTAAATAATAATCATTTCTAGTATTTATACTTATTGATGACAATTCAATAACATTTATGTAAATACAACAAAATATCTCAAATGGAATTTTTTTAATTTTTTATATAAGTTTTTACACTAATTAGACTTAATCGGTATCAATAAATATCAATGTGGATGATGTAAGACTACTCGATAGGCGCCTGACGCTGAGCGAAATTATCTCCGTCTCAGACGTCAGCTTTAAACTTTAGAGGCGCAGTATTTGGCCTTAAGAGCTTGTTTATATGAGTTGTATTTTAATAGTTAATAATAAGTATAGAGTTAACTATAAATATTAATTATTCAAGTTTAATCATTCACTTTTAAGGGAGTCTCAAGACTGGGACAGGATATATATTGACCTCCATTCCATTTGCAGTTTAAAAATACATTGCCTTCGCTTGGTATAAATATATATTTAGGTTAAACTGTTCCATTGGCAATGGATTGAAAGCTGCATCCAAATAGAAAGGTGATAGCAAGAGTTTTGAATAATGGTTTCATTATTTATCCTTCAAATATAAAAAATGTAAACAATAAAAGCAGTAACAATATTAAAAATTATTATTAAAAATGAAATGAAATTTTTGTAAATGCAACAAAATATCAAAAAATAGATTTTTTTTAATTTTTTATATAAGTATTCAAACTAATTGGACTTAATCGATATTAATAGATATTAATGTGGGTGATGTAAGACCACCTAATTGGCGGCTGACGCTGAGTGAAATAATCGCCGTCTCAGACGTCAGCTTGAAACCTTAGAGCCGCAGTTTTTGCGTTTCGAAAAAGGGTAAAAAGAAATTTATAGATCGATAAACGAATTTGAAAAAGTAAATTTATCCATACGTATTGAATGTATTTATTTCATTTGAAGTTTGGGATGTAGATTTGTTTGATGGTGGCAGACAGTTTTCTTTGTACCATTGTGCATCAGCTTTCATTTCTTCAGCATTTCTTACTTGTAAAGTATGTACATCACATTGCCAGGGTCTATTGGTATCAGCAATAGAAAATGAGCTAAACCCAAAAAACGATATAACAATAGCTGTTTTAAGTAATGATTTCATAATTTATTCTCCAAAGATATATAAGAATGATTAATAATAGACAATAAATTTAACATTTCAATAACATAATAATAAATTATAATTTTTATTTTTAAATCAATATATTAGTGCCGTCATGCAGGGCACAAGAGCCATCCAATAGGTGTTGGTGAGGACATTTCTTCATCGATAGCAGTAAAGCTTTGAGTCAAATCATCAGGTATTACCGGAAATCAGATCAACACAATATAACAAGGTAAATTGATGGCTAACTGCCTTGAGGTCGCTAAGAAGTGGGCGGTATGGTATCTGGTAAAAAATAAATCAATTATCATCTTGCAAAATAATGTCATAGAGTTGGCCTTTAGTGTCAAATGTATAGCAGTGGCGTTTACCATCTTCCTTTTGGATAACGATATTCTGACAAACATATATAGGGGTAGATGAAGCCATAGCATGGCAAATACTGACAAAGCCAACATTTAGAAAAAATATAATAAATATTTTGAGTAATTTATTCATAGTTTATTTTTCATGTGTAAGTGAAAAGTACTACTTATAACATCTTTTATTTTTAACATTTAAGTAACGTTTGTGTAAATAAAAAATTTCCCCCAAAGCTTAATTAATAGAATTTTATATAAATAGGTAGCAAAAAATATCGCTAATTTATTAATACAATTAGCAGATAAAGTAAAACTGAGGATAGATCTCATGCTACACCCACGCCCCATGCTATAAAAAGCGGCTAGGCTAAGACAGACAACCACCGAACGCAGTAGCTATTTTGAAGTAAATCGAAATTAAGGATGGAAAAGCTATCACTATGGCAGGCACGCCGGGAAAATCGAGTCGTCGCCCAAAACTGATAGTCAAAAAAAGCTGGCAGGCAATCCAGGTAAACCTGGGCTAAAAAATGATGAACCGGTTTTCAGTCGGCTAAAAGCAGTAGATTTTTCTGATTGGTTTATTGAAAACAAGATGGCACTGGCATGATTGATGCAACAGGTAAGCCAATAAAAACCAATTTTGGTTGAACACCACATAGAATATAGATAGGGTAATACTGTATAAATAAAACAGTTTATTTAATTAAAATTAATTTGTTTTAAATTATAAAGAATACAAGTTTAACATCAGAGAATTAGTAGGTATTTAATCATGAGTTTATCTATTGGAAATAGTTTTTTTATAAGACAAAAGATCAATATTGAAGATATTAAAAAAATACAGAAAAGTAATTCACCTATTCAATTAACCTTATGGGAAAAAATAAAAGATTTCTTTTTTTCTACTGGCAAAGAAAAAGCATATTCTTGTATAGCAAAATTAAATAACGCTCTAACAGAATTAAATTCTAAAGAAGCAAAAAAACATTTTTTGACATTAAAAGATCTAGCATCTGAAGAACATAAAAACCGTTTCATTGAATACTGTTACCATGATAATTATGGCGAAAAAATCAAAGTTTTTGAGTTAAAAGATAATAACTGGGAAACTATAATAAAATTTCAATATTCAAATGATGAAAATTTTTTTTCATATCGTGTTTTAGATGTAAAAATAACTAACCTATAAATTCCCCTAACAGTTACTAGCTAAAAGTAATATGAACTGAGCCTGTCGCTATATGAAATTGATTATAGCGACAGCGTTTTTTCTTAGTCGATTTTAATAATAAAAAATACGCTTTAGTTAAAGAATGCATAGAGTGGTTTTGGCGTAGTCAATTTAAGCATTAAAAACTAAGATAAGACATAGCAAAAAGATTTAATAAAGATTAAATAACTAATTTTATCGAAGCTGACTAATAACTTTTTACCAGGGTTAGTATATTATGGTGGGAAAAACTAGAAACAAATAGTCGCCAGTATGATGTACTATATATTGATTTATGCAAGCACCTATTAACATGTGAGTGAGAAAAGATGCCATATTTCTATCAATTATAAGATAAATCAGCTCATTTCTCAGCTGTAGAGCACAGCTTCCAATCCTGTCTGGCATGCCAGTTAATTCATGGATCATATTAAAAAATAAATAAATTGTTTATTAACGCCGCAAGTCAAGTGACTGGCTGAGTTTTTCACTTTTCACCTATTCATGCTATATGTTTTGTCGCCAACCAAAAAATGTTTCATCCGGTTGCTTGTCTTCGGTGCGCATGAAAAGGTCAGCGATATAACGTCGCTGCGGATGAGACAAGACTCAATCGATTGGCGCCTGTTGTTGAACGAAATTATTTTCGTCTCAGAACTCAGTTCTGAATTTTAAAGGTACGGTTGTTAGGGGGGAGGTATATCAGCAAAAAAATAATTATCTATTTGTTTTAAAGAGATTGGTAAATAGAGTGGTATTGGTTAAGAAGTAATTTTAAGGTTACCTCTTCTATTATGAAGAAGTAACCTTAATATATGCTTTATAAAAAACAGCAATAATTTTACCTTCTTGGCGCTACAGATATAAGTTGATCATTTTCGTCTACAGAATAGTCGGTTATTAGGGGTTCTGATTTGATTCCGCTTGGAAAGTCTACTTTTCCGAAATCAGTTTTATCATCAGATGAATTTCCATCCTGAGCGAACGAATAAGAACTTAACCCTAGAATAAATGCCGTAGTAAATATTTTAAATAGTTTATTCATAATTTATCCCTTAACTGTTAATGAAAATCATTATCAATATTAATCTTAATAATTAACAATTCAATAGCATTAATGTAAATGCGATAAAATATTATAAATAAAATATTTTTGATTTTTTATATAATTCATCAGACCGTTAAAGTTAAAAATTATCGACTAGATATTAAGCCAAAGTTCTCTTAAAAATATTTAGCAGTCTGATTTTTTGTAATTGAGAAAAAGGGTGAGAGAGGTTTATAAAAAATAATTACCTAAACGTAGTAAGAAACTAAATAGATTTATATTTGGTAAAATAGCTGCGGTTTATTATTTACCTCTTCCTAATGTGAAGAGGTATGTTTATTTAGCTGTTGTGCTAAGAACGAAAGACGAAAACTTGTTTCGTAATTTCTATTGGTCGATACAAAGTGTGTAGGATTATCGTTACTGGTGTAACATCATTTCGTAGCTATGCAAATTGGCTCATGGTCAATATGCTTCAGGTAAATAAGCTTTAATTAAATTGGTTTCAGGAAAATGTGCTTCAGGTAAATGTGCTTCAATCAAACCTTCATAACTCATATCTCGGTATAGTCTCATCATTATTATCTGCTAAAGAAAGAAAGCTAAGTACTAAAAGTGAGATGATAGTTAATGCCTTGAATATCAATTTCATCATTTATCCTTTCATTATTAAATAAAAAATATTTAAAATTAATTACAAAATACTTTTTGCCAGTTTGCTACGGTTGAAAATGAAAATCACTCATTATCAGGTAAACCATAGATGATGGAGTTTATAGGAGCACATTTACTAGGGGCGTCAAAACGTATAAAACATTTATTGGTTGGTTTTTTATTTGTATCAGTCGTTATATTGTTATTTTCTGCTGATGATAAATAACTAAATGATAGAAAAACCATAATAGTAACAATTTTACATAATGATTTCATATTTTATTTTCCAAATATAAATAACAATTACTAACAATAGCCGATTTATGTAGTAACTCAATAGCATTAGTGTAAAGGCAATAAAATTGTGTCGAGATGTAAGTATTGTATTTTTTATATAAGTTTTCACTCAGTTAAGGTTAAAACTTATCGGCTGAATATTAAACAAAATTTTTCTTAATGCTAAATATAAAATAAATGATAAGTCTTTTATCACCTCATATCCGCACTAACTGAGGTAAACACGCTTGCACTAAGACAACTGCCGAATGCAGTGGTGATTGTGAGGCAAACTAAAGCGGGCAGGAAAACCCATTCATAAGCTAAAAGTCATCATCAACGCGGTTATCACATACGGTGGGAGAAGTTACCCGCATTAATGTAGTGATTGAAAAGAAAATGATTAGCAATGACTGTAAAATAAAAGCAAGAGTTTAACCCAACCTATTGGTGGAGACCGCAGGCTGTGACACCTAATTTTTGAGGGATACTAATGATTGAGGTATTATTAAGTTTTATTGCTGTTGTTAATCTAACACTTTAGTATAAAAGTTGGTTGAATTGATATAGTAAAAACGCTGAGAAATCAATTTTATTATTGCTTATCTTCAGCGAGATTGATAGTGGTTTTTTTCGATTTTTGGCAGGTTAGTATGTATGTTTGATAATATACTTAAGTGCCCAATCATACATCATTTCTGAAACACTATTTATTGAGTTTTTGATGTTTTTGCTTCCATTGTGGTATGTTTCGTGTCCATTAGAAAAATCTATTGGATAAAATGTATTTGTTTCTTTATCATAAAGAATATTTTTAAAGTTTAAATCAACATGCATAATGCCTGCATCCCCTAAATCGCAAATCATATGCTGAAAGCGCTCCTGCGCACTAGGTGGAAATATTTTATCATCAATGTTACTAATTGGTACTCCAGGTACTTTATACATTCTAATATAAAATATACCATCATTTTCTATGAAAGCCGCTGCTCTTTCTCCATAATATTTATTAAAACAGTCTACCTGTTCTCTCATTTTGGATTTTATATAGCTATCATTAATATAGGGTTTTTTTATATAAAAATGTTTATTATTGGCATCTTGATATACTTTTCCCTCTGTACCACTTCCAATTAACTTGCCTAGTTTAATATTTTTATTTTCTATATCATTTTTTTCCAATAATGCAACAGACATACTGAATTTATTATGATGGAAAATATTTAATACTTTATTGAACATATATTCACCGATAATATTGTTATCTGGTCTTTAATAGAAACTAATCATAACAGATGTTTTTTATGAAAAAAATTGTTTAATTTATTAATTAATATTGCTTAAATTGATATATGATTATGATTCATATGTAAATTATTGGTGATTTTTGCCCCTGCCTAATTAAATTTAATAGCGGCGATTAATTGTAGGGATATGATGCCTAATTTTTGAGAGGTTACTCTGTATTCGTTAGGGTTTATTATTGAATTCATTCAATCAATGTCTAAATTTATAGTATTTTTATTAGTTTTAAATTTTGCTGTTATATTTTTTAGTGCTAAAAAAATTATGTTGGTTATCTAGTTGATTGAAAAATAAGTTAGCGAAATCGTTGGTTATAAAAATATCATTAGCCACAGCAGCATGCAGTTGTGGCTATCCGAATAAGAGAAAATCGTCAGAGTTGTTTAATTGTGGATGCTTCTTCTTGTTGGGGGAGTTTGTAAGTAAAAAACATGACTAGCAGCAACCAGCATAAGCCGCAAAATAAATTTAGCAGATTAAAAGCACTTTCATCTCTCCATAGATAAACTATTTTGGCAAGCTCTATGCCTAAAATAAATATTACCATGTTAATGATGCCCATAGCGGCAGAGACAGTGCCTTTGCTAACATCACTGGAAAATAAAGTGAGTCGGATTAGACAGGCGTTAGTCATACCAAGCCCGAAGGCATATATAGATAAACCTACTGTTATCCATAGGTAAGTGCCCGATGAGAAAAATGCTGAACTAGCCGCCACAATTAAACCAATGATTATCGGTTTACCACCAAATTTAATCAGTTGAACTAAAGTTTTTTTCCCAGTTAAATGGCTTAGTGTTAGGTTACCAATAATTAATCCACCAAAAACCGGTATTTGTAACAACGCATAGGTGAGCATTGACAGTTGTTCTCCACTTATAAGAATAACAGGGGAGAGCGCTATCCAGGCAAGGAGCGGTACGGCGGCAAATCCTATCGCAAGTGCGCCGCTGATAAAACGTCGGTTTTTTAACACTTGTTTATAATCACACCATAGATGGGGAAAAGATAATGTTTCCCCTTTTTGCTTTACTGTTTCCGGCATAAAGAAGAACAAACCGACAAAGGAGATCAACGCTAAAACCGCAAAAATAATAAATATGCCTTGCCAGGGAAGGATATTAATTAATGTAGCACCGGCCAATGGCCCCAATAAGGGCGCGATCAAAGCCACATTGGCCATTAGTGCAATAATTTTAACGCACACTGTTTCGTTAAATGCTTCTTGAATAGTTGCATAGCCAACCGAACCGATAAAGCATAGCCCGATACCTTGTAAGAATCGCATAGCAATAAACTGCTCGATGTTTGAAACCAGCAAAATGGTTAAGCAACTAATAGTAAAGAACAAGACGCCAATAAGCATAATGGGACGTCGACCACGTTTATCTGATAACGGGCCAAACAACCATTGTAAGAAGACGCCTCCAGCCAGATAAGCGGTCATGGAAGTGGGGATCCATTTTACCCCAGCATTGAAATTTGCTACCACTTCTAACATGGCGGGTTGGATCATATCATTAGCAATATACACGCTAAATTCAAATAAGGTTAAACTTAACGGAAAGAGTATACGTTCAGACTTTGACAAACTGGATGTGCGCATGAATTTATTCTTATTAAAATAGATAACCGTATTGCCCGATTTGAGCACTGATACGATAGTCAATAACGGATTGGAGTAATTTTATTTCAATTAGTATAGCAAAATCTAGGCCCTTTTATCGTCCAATAGATCAAGGTAAGCAAGAGATTTTGGTATTCTTAACACTATATCAGATATTTTGCAGCCGAAATTGTTTAGTAGTAGTGACCCATTTTAGAGCTTGGCAGTTATTTTCTATTAGGGTATGTGCTTTGTCATACCCTAAATCAATTATATAAAAGTGATGGGCACCAATTTTGTCAATAAAGTAGCAATAAACCATGAGCAAATCACTTGTGCTATTCGATGGCACTAGCTAACTGCCGCCATCTTCCCTGATACAGTTTTTGCCATAGATGAGTATGATGTGACTCTTCGTGCCTGGCAGGGTGAGGCCTTTCCATTGGTTTATCTCTGCCAATAATTTCATTATGTGAAGGATGTTCCAGTTAGACATGATACGTGGGGCTAGGAATATCAGTAAACTCAATATACTTTTGTTTATATTCTTCGAATTCAGGGATAAATGATTCTGCTATAGAGCCTAAATTAACAACGAGATCTGAGAAATTTTTTTTCATGAAAGCTTCGAGTTATTTTTACTGCCATCAATTCCTATCTCACTTTTTCCCTTTCCTTTGCTGCTATTTTAAAGGCATTAGACTTAGCCTTTTTATATTCAGCAGAACGCTTAATAGTTTTAGGAGCTCTCTTATTTTTTTCTTGTTCTTGTGACATAGCCTACCTCGATTTATCATCGTACGTTATTCAAGTTTTACTTGTAAATCTTTATTTTGATTCTATTGTTAACAAATCGATTGTTAAATAGCTATTTATTGTTATGTGAGAACCTTATTTGCGCATTATTACTTTAAGTATAACTATTATTCTTTTAGTTATATGTTAGGCTGTTTTTTATAGCAAAAAATTTTTTAAATGTAATTATTTTTCCCTTAGCTATAGTTTAGAACATATTTTAGCCAAAAAATTTCTCAAGATGTACCCGAGGTAAAGTGTTTTACTTTACCTAATATAACATTCCAGCGCGAGTGGCATATATCTGGCAATTTGTCGCAATATTCAGTTAAATTTCTTATCGCAACTAGAGTAGAGCCCTGTGATCCTAATGTCGGTTTGTCATTTTAAATTAAATTATTTATTGTTCACTTTTGGCTAACCACATATTACATTTTGATTAACATCAAAGTAGTTAAAGTAATGGTTATTAATTGAACATTAAACCTTATGTTGGTTATATTTAATATTTTTTTTCTGTATTATAATTAGCTAACTTATTGTCGAAGTTGTTGTTTTCCCTGGTGTTGGCCAGCTTGAATGCTGGCTTTTTTTGCTCTTAAGAAAAGTGACGCCTAAATAGACAGCGGTGTCGTTATCGGCTTATGAGCATAATATTTTAATGGTAATGAAAAAGATTAATTGCTGGTTGTTGATTTAAAGTGAGCTATGTCAATGAATTTAATGAGTTAGCAAAACAGCGTTAGTAAAATAGTGCTAATCTATTGATAAATATTATTAAAATAAATTTAAGGGAAAAGTGACGCTATTTAAACGATATTAACAAGCTGGATGTTTTTGAGACTTAGTTGTTAAATAAATTTTTTACTATAGCTCATTTCTCACAATAACTTATTCATTTGATAGCGATAAATGCCACCCGAAAGATGGCATTAAGAATAAGCTATATATGATTAATGATATTTTCTCTACTTGTTTTTTAGTCTGTCTATTTTATTTTACTAAGACTTTCGGCTAACATGCCAGGGTCAGCAATTTTTGTAATTAGTGCAAGATAATCAATTCCCCATTTTTCAGCATGTGCTGCACCATTAAACGCTTGTTCATAGATTAGCTGTTCGTCAGTAATACTATTCCATAGCTCTCCGGCAAACCAGGTACAGTTGTTAATTGGAGTATAAGCGCCATTAGCAGGATTTTTTACTGTCATCCCCATCAGCTTGGCCATTAGATAACTTTTTCTATTTAAACTGGGAATGATGGTTTGTTCTAGTTTATCAGGGCAATGCTCTGGATTTGTTAACCGGATGCAACGTTGAATATAAAATTTACGTTCAGGGCTATCATTAATTTCTTCTGAGTCTGCGTTCTTAACAAATCCATGATCACCATGATATGCGTAGCTGGTGTAATCTCCTTTTTGATCACTGTTAAAAATAATTATCCAAGCGTGGCCTAAATTTCCACTACTAAATATTGTCACTAATGCTTCCATTACCACTTTAGCGCGTTTTTCTTTTTCATGAATAGGGTATTGGTCTGCCGCTGCGTCTAAAATTTTTATCACTTCATCTAAATTTGTTCGCTCTGCTGTGCGATTTGTGCGTATACATAATTGAGGGTAGCCGACGGTAGGATCGCCAATGGGTGCATATTTGTCTGGTGTTACACTCATAATAGAAATATCTAAATTAAACATAATCAAACTTATCCTTTTTTATAATAAATATTTATTTAATAAATAATCTTATTAAGATAAATATATCTATTGCTATTTAATTTTTTATATATGCAAATATTTAATATAAATAATGATAGGCTATATATTTACTAGATATATTTAACAGAGAGAATGATATATGTATAATAAAAATAATTTAAAAAATTATATTATATATTTTATATTATATTTATTCTTTATTTACTTGTTTGAAAAATAGAATATTTCATTTTTTTTGAATAAATTCATCAGTTGTAATTAGTAGAGTAGAACATTATTTTTTTGTTTAGTGTTTAATGTTTTGAGGTTAATTAATTTAATTTATTGTTATTTTTGTTCTTTAAACATACATTTTATGAAATAAAATTCATCATTTAATCTGATTTGCTATTTTCTATTAACAAGATTTTGATGAATTTAAGTTTTATAATCATGATATAAATTTTAATTAATGAAAATATTAAAATAGCCGTATCCTTTATAACTATTTTTAAGTTAGCTTAATTGTAAGCTAAAAAATTTTAATCAGTCGGTTAATTAAAAAGTATTTTTGATGCTTGCACGATTGATTTTTTAGAAAATTTTTTTTAGAAGATTAAAAATAGAATCTGGTTGCTTATTGTCGTGCCAATAAATTATTTTAGCTATTTTTTAAGTAAGTCAGCAGGTAGTTTTTTAATATCACCATTTTTTAATATAAATTGTAAATTACCTTGCCAGAATTCAGCAATAAATACATTTTTTTCTTGGATTTTGAATTTTTTTATTTTTTTTAATAGCCAATCTTTATCTTTTTCAATTTCGTTAAGACCGGCTTTTCTTATTTCACCCTCTTTCATTAAGATCACCGATGGCATTTTTGCGCCTTCACAAACAGCGGTCATCTGTCCGTCTGGCTCTATTTGCGCATAAACAACTTCTTGAAAAGAATGTATTCCTTGTGCTCTTAGTTGTGAGGAGATTTTTAAAATATCAATTTTATTTTTGTTTTGCAGAATGTTTTCCATTAAAAATTTGCCATGTTTAATAATTGGAATTGGATCACCAATGGTGACAGAACGAATACAGTGGATATGTTTGCTAATAAAATTCAATAAGGAAACCAATGAAACCCCAATCAGCAACACCATAATGTATTGATACAGAGGAATTGAATCTGTGTAAATTACCCCACCAATTATGCCTCCTAAAACAAAATTACCTATAAAATCAATCGGCGTCATTTGTGATAATTGTGTTTTACCTGAAAGGTTTAAATGCGTAATAACAATGACAAATCCAATGATAAATTTGATAAGAACCCAGCCATAATAAGCCATATTTTTTATCCTTAACGGTTAATAAAGTGTTAAGTATTATTATTTAATAATATGCTAATTTTTGTCAAAGTCCATTATTAAATAAATTAGCTTGTTATTTGTCAGTAAGGAAAATCAATAAAGAAGGGAAATTAAAAAAAGATTTTTCAGCAAATCATTATGGATTTGCTGAAAGTTTACCTGGACAGGTTGTGATTAAATTAAAAAGGTAGCTCTGCTGTGGAATTGATATGACGTACAGGAAACGCTGGCAAAACAGCATTCTGTAGTGCCTTGCCGGTCTTCGAATGTAAGGTTAAAGGCGTTTTTACCATTGAAGTTTCAACAATTTGACCATTTTCCATTACCATAAGTTGATGACAGAGGCGTTCAACTAATCGTAAGTCATGGGTAATGAATAAACAGGCAGTGTAAAATTGTTGCTGAAGATTTTTAAGTAACTGAATAATTTCAGCTTGTAGTATCAGATCGAGATTAGAAACGGCCTCATCAAGGATCAATAATTTAGGTTCGACAACCATGGCACGTGCCAGGCATACACGCTGTAACTGACCACCACTTAGTTGAGGTGGGCGTTGATTGAGTAGAAAACTATCCAATTCAACTGCATCTAGCATTTTAGCTATGCGCGCCTGTTCTTCCTTTTTAGTTAGCGATAAAAGGTGCCTAATGGGCTCCCGAATAATTTCGTCAATGGTTTTACGTGGATTAACGGCAGTTATTGGATCTTGAAATACGATTTGAACATCTTTACGAAACTGCTTCATTGCTTTTCCTTTCAGTTTGGTTAGAGACGTTCCGCACCAGCGGATCTCACCAGAACTAGGAGAGACAAGACCTATCAATAAACGGGCTAACGTGCTTTTTCCACAACCACTGCGCCCCAATAAAGCAACGTTTTTTCCAGCCCTTAGTGTTAGCGTTATTTGATTAAAAAGCTGGGGTTGATGGGGATAGCCAAAAGTGACTTTATCAATATCAAGTAATGTCATACAGATAACCCCAGATCATATAATGCCAGATGTGCCGTCAGTAAATTACGTGTAATTTGATGCTTAGGTCTATTAAAGATGGCGTTAACATTACTGTATTCGACAATTTTACCATCATGCATAACGGCGACGTCATCAGCCAAACGAGCAACTACCCCCATATCATGGGTGACCAATAACATGCCAATAGCACGAATTTGGATAATATTTTCAAGTAGATCAAAAATATGTGTTTGGCCAACTGTATCAAGGTCGGTCGTTGGTTCATCAGCTATGATAAATGGCGCACCACTGAGTATCGCTATTGCTATCATCATTCGTTGTAACATTCCACCGCTCATTTCAAAAGGATAAAGTGAAAGTATATGGCCAGCATTTTCTAATCCAACTGACTGTAATGTTGCTTTAATCATTGCAATATTGACAGGTTTGCCAAGAGCTTGGCAGGTTTCTTGAATATGGCTAAACATTGTATTAAGCGGATTGAAAGCACTACGTGGATTTTGCATGATAGTTGCGATATGTGAGCCACGTAACTGTTGAGAAGAGGTAATTTGTCCATCCAACAGTAAGTTTCCGGCTGTTTGATTTACACCCGCAGGTAATATACCGAGCATGGCTGCACAAGTTAATGATTTGCCACAGCCACTACTACCGACTAATGCTAGCACTTTGCCTTTATTGATCGTTAGCGATATACCTTGTACCAGTGGTCGTTGGGCTTTAAGTGTTATATTTTGCAACTCAATTTTCTGTGACATTAATCGTTACGCTCCGCTACCAGATAAGGGTCGAGGTGATCGCGTAGGGCATCCCCAAGTAGATTAAAAGCCATCACTGTTAGGAATAGAGCTAAACCTGGCCACAACATTTGTAGAGGTTGAGTCCAGATATATTGGCGAGCATCATAAATCATGACTCCCCATTCAGCCGTTGGAGCAGTAACTCCTAGTCCAAGAAAAGACATACCTGCCACATGTAGCATCATATGGCTAAGATCTAAGGTTGCCAAAACTAATAACGATGGAAGGATTGCACCAGCCAGATGATCGATGAATAAACGTCCGCTACTGGCGCCATACATTCTTGCTATGAGAATAAATTCGCGTTGACGCAGAGAAATTACAATACTGCTCACCATACGTGCATACCAAGCCCAGTGTGATAAAGCGATAGCAATGATAACATTTGTTAGCCCTGTTCCTAAAACGCCGACCATAAAAAATGATAGAATTGAAGTAGGAAACGTCATAAACAGTTCAGTGAGACGCATCAGAATTTGATCTATTTTGCCCCCCAATAATCCAGCGCTTCCACCAATAGTTAATCCCAGTGCCAGGATCAAGATAAGACATAGTATGACTGAGCCAAGTGAGACGCGAGTTGCTGCTAATAAACGCGAGAAAATATCGCGGCCTAAATGGTCAGTGCCAAGCCAGTGTTGCAGATTTGGCGTTAGTAGTCGTTGTGTTAGCTCGATTGCTTGTGGATCGTAAGGTAGCCACCAATGGCTGGTAAGAGCTGTTATAATCAGTAACACAATGATGATGATCGCTAGGCGTACCGACCAACGAGTTGAAAGGTAAAAATTCATGCATTCCCCCTTTCATGATGTCGGATCCGTGGGTCAAGAACGGCATTAAGGAGATCAACTAACAGATTGCATAGCACATAAACCACCACCATCATTAAGGTGAAACATTGGATCACCGGATAGTCTCGATTAAAAATTGCCGATACAGCATAGCGACCTATACCGGGCCAGGCAAATATGCTTTCAATAATCATGGTACCACCGATTAGTTCACCAATGTGCATGCCAAGGGCGGTTACTATTGGTAGTAACGCATTACGTAAAATATGCCGTCTTTCAGTTTGCTTGTCGTTAAGTCCTCGTAGCCTTGCCCAGCTAACATGTCGTTGTCCAGCAACCTCTAACATACTGGCTCGCAGCAGTCTGGCATTAATTGCTAGTGACATCAAAGCAATAGATATGGCTGGTAGGATCAAATGTTGCCAGCTACCATAACCTAAAGCAGGTAACCACTTTAGCCAAACTGAAAATAACATGATTAATAGAAAGGCGAGCCAGAAATTTGGCATGGAAACACCTAAAAATGCGATAATACGTACGACAAAATCGGGTAAGCGATTACGATGACGCGCTGCCCAGATCCCTAAAGGTATCGAGGTAAATAAAATTATGAGTAATGCCGCTCCAGCTAGTTGCAAAGTTGCTGGCAAAAATTGTAAAAGGTCATTTAGCACCGGACGTTGAGTTGCATAGGAAGTGCCAAAGTCTAAATGCAGTGCTTTCCACAACCATGTTCCATATTGCACAGTGAGCAGTTGATCAAGACCAAGCATTATTCGTGTTGATGCCAACATCTCTGCTGTAGGTGGCAGATTTGACAGCCGTAAATAGTCCATGGCCGGATCGCCAGAGCCATAACGCAGCAGCAAGAAAACAATAACTGAGGCGGCTAATAGCAACGGTATTAATAGTAGAATACGCCGCAAAATATAGCGCAACATTATGATTTCTCCGGCTTGATTTGTTCAAATGCAATTTCTGTCGATATTGGTGCAAACGGGATATAACCCAATTGTGGACGAGAGATGGTCATGAGTGATATGTAACTAATTGGCAGATAAACCGCTGAACGATGTAATCGAGTTAGTACATCAGCGTATAACATTTTGCGTTGTTGCTCATCGGTTGTTGTCAAAATCTGGGTTATTTCATTATCAATGATCTTTTTGTCCGGTAAGCCTAATTGTGCTTGATAATCAGCATGTGAAGGTACCCGCATTGAGCTCATAAAAGCGTGTGGATCGTAAGGCGCTCCCCAGGTGCGATTAAAAATCATGCTAAATCGGCCATCTCGTTGTCGGGCATAAAAACTGCTTTCTTCTTCGCCTATTAGTTTTGTGTCTACACCAATTTGCTGTAGGTTAGCTTGAATAACTTCAGCCATTGATTTATTGACAGCGTCGGTGGCAATAAAAGCTAGTTCTATTCTTAATGGTTCGCCCGCCTTTTCACGGATTGTTTTACCTGTTGGTAATATCCAGCCAGCGTTATCCAATAATGCTTTAGCTTTCTGCGGATCATACTCTCGTGCAACCAGTTTGATATTGGCATAAGGTACCGTTGGTGCAAATAGGGTATTAGCCACTTTTTGGGTAGCATAAAACGTATTGGCAATCAGCTTTTTTTTATCAACCGCATGATTAAGTGCTTCGCGTACTGCTAACTCTTTAGTTGGTGTTCGCGCAGAATTTAAGGCTAACATTACCGTTTCAATTGGGGCAGAAAGTTGGGTATGGTAGTGTGGATTACGGCTTAAGTAAGCGAAAGTCTCGGGCGGTAAGAGTCCGTCATTACCATATAGTAGATCGATATCGCCAGCTTCAAATGCAACAGCACGGCTGATTGGATCGGGGATCACTTTGATAGTTATTTTTTCTAGTATAGGTTTTTTGCCCCAGTAATGATCATTACGTAGCAAGACATCATATTGATTAAGTTTTGAGGTTTGTAACTTCCACGGCCCAGTACCAATTGGGGCAATAATACCATCCATAGTTTCATTTTTTTTAAACTGTGAAGGTGCGATAAAACGGAAAGGACGGGGTAAAGAGAGTTCCTGTAGGAAAGGGTAATAAGCGCTTTTAAGTGTAATTTGTAACTGGCTGTTACTTAACGCTTTAACATTGGTTATCTGATTAGTCAATTCTAGCCAAGCATGACGCCGGCGATTATTGAGTATAGCACGAAAATTTTTTTCAGCGGCTTGGGCATTAAACGGTTCACCGTTAGAAAAAGTAACATCATCGCGTAAGGTAAAAATCCACACTCTTCCATCTTCAGAATGTTGCCAACTTTTTGCTAGCCAAGGTTTTACTTGACCATTCGCTTGATATTTAACCAAGGGCTCATAAATCATACTTTGGGCAAAAATTTGGTTTGGGGTGTAGAGATGGGGATTAAGTGGCCTAACATTCACTGGCCAGGCAATATTTAATTCTTTATTGGAAGCCGCATATATATAGAGCGAGGTGCAACTAAGTAAGACAATTAACGTGCGGCGTACGATAGACAAAATTTTTTCCTTAATGGGTAAATGGCTAATGAAGGTAGGCAGATTTTAATAATTCGTCATACTTCTGGCTTGAGCTGGATCAATGGGGACGACTAATCGGCGCGGTTAAAACGGGTCATTGGTCGTGATGTTAGTACTTTTAATATGATATGTGGTTGCTCTCCAAATTGCTTATATAAAATTCTATAAATATCCATTAACAAATTAATATTCTAATTTGCTTAATTGCAATCTCTTTAAGAAAGTTTTCAATTACAGGGATTGTTAATACTCATTTTATTTGTTAAAAAATGGGCTATTTTTTCACTAAAATTAATGTTACATTATAACATAACATAATCAATGGGGTTAAATAGATTTCGTTTATAGGAAATGTAAACAAAATGAAGAAAATTTTATTGTCCAGTTTGGCAACAGCAATTGGGATGGCTATTTCATCTGGCGTTATGGCAGATCCAAAACTCACAACGGAAAAAAAGAACAAGGATGTTATCGTTGTAAAAACTGATCCATTAAATCGTTCTTCTTTATTGATGACAACACCAACCAAGGTTTTGTCTGGTGAAGAGTTAACGCAGCAACGTAAAGCTTCTATTGCCGAAACATTAGAGGAAATACCAGGTATTAGTGGTAGTCATTTTGGTGCAGGTGCAATAAAACCGATTATTCGTGGTATGTCGGGCGCACGTGTTAAAGTACTGAATGATGGTATTGATGTACTGGATGCTTCGATTGCTGGACCTGATCACGCGATCACCAGCGAACCTTTCTTAGCTAATCGAATTGAAGTTTTAAAAGGGCCAGCAACATTACTTTATGGCGGTGGTGCAATTGGTGGTGTTATTAATGTGCTAGATGATCGGATCCCGACTTCAGTACCAGAAAAAGGTTATGCAGGACAAATTGATCTACGGACGAATAGTGTCGCTAATGAAAATACGGGGGCAGTCGGATTAACATTAGGTAAAGAAAATTTTGCGCTGCGATTGGAAGGGTTAAAACGTCATGCGCAAGATTATCGTATGCCAAAGCGAGCCGGTGAGCTAGATTCTTATCGCTTACAGGGTTCCTATAATCGAACTAATAATTTTAATATTGGTGCCAGTTTGATTGGAGAAAAAGGCTATTTTGGCTTGGCGTACGGTATTCAACATAATGAATATGGTTTACCGGGTCACAGCCATGCACATTGCCATGAACATAGCTCTTCAGGAAATTGGCATTGTGAGAAAGATGATCATATGCATCATCATGGCCATACGCACCATGGTCATACTCATGCGCACAATCATCAACACCATCATAGCCATGGTGTTCCTTTTGTGGATATGAAACAGCAACGTTGGGAAATCCGTGGCGAATATGCGGATCCTTTTAGCGGTTTTGAGCGTATCCGACTACGCGCGGCACACACCGATTACAGTCATGATGAGATTGAAGGTCAGACAGTTGAAACTACCTTTAATAATAAAGCAACAGAAGGAAGGTTAGAATTAACCCATGCACCTATTTTGGGTTGGCGTGGGGTAATGGGTGGACAGTTTACTCAGCGCAATTTCTCAGCTGAAGGTTTAGAAGCGTATGTTCCTGCTACTTTGACACGTAATCAGGCGCTTTTTTTAATTGAGGAATTTGAAGCCGGCCCTTTGCGTTATGAATTAGGTGTTCGTCATAAGTGGCAAAAAATTGACGTAACAAAAGGTAGTCGTTCTAGCCAACATAGTAGTACTTCTGGATCAGCAGGTGTAACATGGACATTAGCACCTGAATATGCATTGACAGCTTCGTTATCCCATTCTAAACGTTTACCTATTGCTGAAGAACTTTATGCTAATGGGATCCATGCCGCAACAAGAACGATTGAAACAGGTAATGAGCATCTTAAAGCTGAATCAGCAACCAATCTTGACATTGGTTTTACCAAATTTGCCGGTGATTTCCAATTTGGCTTAAATACTTATTATAACCATATTGATGGCTATATTTATGGCCAAGATGCAGGTTATTCCCCCGGCGCGGGTTATCGCCATCTACACTATGTGCAGCAAGATGCTGTTTTTAATGGAGTCGAAGCTGAAGCATCATATCAACTCACTGATAATACCAAGTTCTCTGTTCAGGGTGATATTGTTAAAGCTAAGCTTCGTAGTGGCGGTTATTTGCCACGTATCCCGGCTTATCGTGTTTCAGCTACCATTGAACATCAATGGTTTGAGTCCTTAACCGGACGATTGCGACTTACTCATATTGGTAGTCAATATAAAACAGCGCAATATGAAACATCAACAGCCGGTTATAATCGAGTTGATATTGGCCTGACCTGGCAAAATCATTTTAATGACTTAGATTATATGCTGTATGGGCGCATTGAGAATCTATTTAATGGTGCAGCCCGGGATCATACCTCGTATATTAAAAATGAAATGTATTTACCTGGTCGTAATTTTGTCATCGGAGCAAGTTTATCTTTCTAAATTTCTAGGGGAATTGATTTGGTATCAACACTATTTAGTCATATTGAAATGATCCATGGTAATAACCCTTGGGGCAAGATATTAGATGCGGGTACAGGCATTAATTCACTGAGCTGGATCAGCCAGCTTAAGAGTGAAAGTTGGACGGCAGTAACTTGTGCAATTAATATGAAAGCCGATATTCAGCAAATTATTTCAGCTCAGCAAAGACCTCAAGATCGTCTATTATTGGGCAATTGGGCTGATAGTGATTTCATGGTTAATGAACAATTTGATACTGTAATTGCTGATTATTTATTAGGCGAGGTAGACGGCTTTGTGCCTTACTGGCAAATACCTCTATTATATCGTTTAAAAGCATTAACCCTTAATCGGCTCTATTTTACTGGTTTAGAGCCTTATGTACCTTACAATGCAAATAGCCAAGCGGGGCAACTTGTGGTAAATATTGGCCGTTTGCGTGATGCGTGTTTATTACTTGCTGGCGAACGCCCGTATGGAGAATATCCGGCCGATTGGGTGATCTATCATTTACAACAAATGGGATTTGAGATAGTAGATCTAAAACATTATCCAATTAATTATGGTCACAATTGGTTGACAGGCCAAATAGAAATGTGCCGCCAGCGGATCAATAGATTTGTTGATCGACAATTAGCGATATCTATGCTTGAGCATATAAGTCAATTAGAACAACAAGCGCTTCTATGTATTGCCCAACAAGGAAGTTTAAAACATGGTGCGGATTATGTTATTTCCGCTCAATTAGCAAAATAAAATTTATTAGCATAATATGCTAATAAATGAAAATTGGAAGCTGTTTATATTAAGAAAATAGTCATTAATCTAATATTTAATTTTTATTATAAAATATTTATATCCTATTTATCATCTCATATTGAATAAAATAAGATAGATAAAATTAACCAGGGTTAAAATATTGTCATTTACTAATAGTTGCTATAAACATTAATTTTATTTGCTAATAATTTCATATTCTTAATCAGGCTGCATAAGGTACCGTAATGGGTCACGGTACCTTGAGAACTTTATCTTATTTTGGCTTAATGTTTATAACTATAAATTAGCCACATGTTTCAGGTGAAAAATCTTTATGTCCTCTACCTTCATAGCATTTAATTAGTACATCTTGCGGTTTTTCTAAGATCCATCTTAACCTCCAAAGGGTACTCCCACCGACATAAGGTGGGAGGGGAATTTGGTCGGGCTTGAAAAGCCCGAA
>NZ_CAJCFU010000053.1:0-1736 GCF_903968575.1 Arsenophonus endosymbiont of Apis mellifera
CAGGTCGGAACTTACCCGACAAGGAATTTCGCTACCTTAGGACCGTTATAGTTACGGCCGCCGTTTACTGGGGCTTCGATCAAGAGCTTCGCCTTACGGCTTACCCCATCAATTAACCTTCCAGCACCGGGCAGGCGTCACACCGTATACGTCCACTTTCGTGTTTGCACAGTGCTGTGTTTTTAATAAACAGTTGCAGCCAGCTGGTATCTGCGACTGGCTTCAGCTCCATGGGCGAACCACTTCACCTAACGCCAGCGTGCCTTCTCCCGAAGTTACGGCACCATTTTGCCTAGTTCCTTCACCCGAGTTCTCTCAAGCGCCTGAGTATTCTCTACCTAACCACCTGTGTCGGTTTGGGGTACGATTAATGGTTACCTATCGCTTAGAGGCTTTTCCTGGAAGCCGGGCATCAACTACTTCACCACCTTAGTGGCTCGTCATCACGCCTCAGTGTCTTGGTCATGCGGATTTGCCGGCATAACCCACCTGCACGCTTAAACCGGGACAACCGTCGCCCGGATAGCCTAGCCTTCTCCGTCCCCCCTTCGCAGTCACCCTTAGTACGGGAATATTAACCCGTTTCCCATCGACTACGCTTTTCAGCCTCGCCTTAGGGGTCGACTTACCCTGCCCCGATTAACGTTGGACAGGAACCCTTGGTCTTTCGGCGAGCGGGTTTTTCACCCGCTTTATCGTTACTTATGTCAGCATTCGCACTTCTGATACCTCCAGCAGACCTCTCAGTCCACCTTCAACGGCTTACAGAACGCTCCCCTACCCAACAACATTGCTGTCGCTGCCGCAGCTTCGGTGCATGGTTTAGCCCCGTTACATCTTCCGCGCAGGCCGACTCGACCAGTGAGCTATTACGCTTTCTTTAAATGATGGCTGCTTCTAAGCCAACATCCTGGCTGTCTAAGCCTTCCCACTTCGTTTCCCACTTAACCATGACTTTGGGACCTTAGCTGGCGGTCTGGGTTGTTTCCCTCTTCACGACGGACGTTAGCACCCGCCGTGTGTCTCCCGTGATTACATTCTTCGGTATTCGGAGTTTGCATCGGGTTGGTAAGTCGGGATGACCCCCTAGCCGAAACAGTGCTCTACCCCCGAAGATGAGTTCACGAGGCGCTACCTAAATAGCTTTCGGGGAGAACCAGCTATCTCCCGGTTTGATTGGCCTTTCACCCCCAGCCACAAGTCATCCGCTAATTTTTCAACATTAGTCGGTTCGGTCCTCCAGTTAGTGTTACCCAACCTTCAACCTGCCCATGGCTAGATCACCGGGTTTCGGGTCTATACCCTGCAACTTGACGCCCAGTTAAGACTCGGTTTCCCTACGGCTCCCCTATGCGGTTAACCTTGCTACAGAATATAAGTCGCTGACCCATTATACAAAAGGTACGCAGTCACCCCATCCTCAAATGTCCCGCTTGTCTTTGCGGCCAATCTTGTCCGCTTTTTTAACTTCCGCTGCTCGTGTACTTTTAGGTACACTGCGCTGCGGCTTGAAAAAACCGAACAACCTTGTTGGCAAAGCCTGCGCTGTTATTGTGATGGTATGCCATCACCCAACTGCCGAGGCACTTGAGTGATGGGGCTCCCACTGCTTGTACGTACACGGTTTCAGGTTCTTTTTCACTCCCCTCGCCGGGGTTCTTTTCGCCTTTCCCTCACGGTACTGGTTCACTATCGGTCAGTCAGGAGTATTTAGCCTTGGAGGATGGTCCCCCCAT
>NZ_CAJCFU010000054.1:0-6377 GCF_903968575.1 Arsenophonus endosymbiont of Apis mellifera
GGGGTGCGCTTGGAAAACGGAAAATATCCTACGCTAAGGCTATTTTATGTACAAATTGATATTGTCTAAATTCTTTTACCTATTTAACCACTTCTCTTTCACCTCATCATTGTAAACTCAAAACCTAACCACGCATGACATTTGAGTACACCCCATTGTCACAAGCTAATGGGTTGACATTTTTCTATTAGATCATTACTTATCTGTCATATACATTATGATCACCACTTAAACGTCATCAATGGGTGAAAAATGTACATTCATGGTTATCTCCGCGCATCAACAAAAGAACAGGACGCTCTCCGAGCTAAAAATAGGATGAAAGCTTTCGTTGAAGAAAAAGGGTTTCGCATGGCCAGTTGGTACACTGAAAATGTATCTGGGGCCTCACTCCAACGACCAGAACTTTTACGTTTGCTTGATGATGCAGCATCTGGTGACATTATTCTCATTGAACAGGTTGATCGTCTTTCACGCCTAGATGAAAAGGGTTGGGAAAAATTAAAACGTCTTATCCAGGAAAAAGACCTTATTGTTGTTAGTTTGGATCTTCCAACAAGCCATATAGCTCTGACGTCAAATGTTGGCGATGAGTTTACCTTTGTTATGCTTAAAGCTATTAACGGGATGATGTTAGACATGCTGGCTGCTATCGCTAGAAAAGATTATCTGGATCGTCGCCGCCGACAACAGGAAGGTATAGCAAAAGCTAAGGCGGTAGGTAAATTCAGGGGGCGTCAGGCTGACCATCAATTGCATGAAAAAATCATTGAACTTCGAGTAAATAATAGGCAGAGCATCCGAGATACTGCGAGGTTATGTGGTGTTTCTGAACGAACGGTTATACGCATTGTTAAACAGAAAACATTTTCTTAATAGGCTTATATTTTGAAAATCAGAGCGAGCTATGTCCGTATTCTGGGAGAGCATTGATGCCACGACGACAAATACTGAGCAGTGATGAAAAAGAACGTTTACTGGTTGTACCTGATGATGACATCCTGCTCGCACGAATATGTTTTTTAAATGAGCAAGATCTGATTCTCATTAAAAAACATCGAAGACCCCCTAACCGTTTAGGCTTTGCAATTTTACTCTGTTATCTACGAGGGCTGGGTTTTACCCCAGATAAAAATGCGCTTCCCCACGATGGTATTCTATCCAGAGTGGCAGAGAGATTGAAACTCAATCCTGATTTATGGCAAAAGTACGCTGCTAGAGAGGAAACCCGTTGGGAGCACCTTGCCGAGCTCTATCGCTATTTACAATTAGTGCCATTCAGTAAGCCTTTGCAAAAAATGTGCATTAGTCATTTATATCCTCATGCTATGCGAACCGACAAAGGTTTGATCCTTGCTGAAGAGATGCTCATCTGGCTACATAATAATAATGTTATCTTCCCTTCCATTGATGTGGTTGAGAGGACCCTTGCTGAAGCCACGACAATTGCGGATAGAGCAGTGTTTACAGCACTGACAACGCAACTGGAACCACAACATAAAACAGCCTTAGATAATCTGTTGATCTCAGGGGATGAACAACTAAGCCGTCTTGCTTGGCTGCTTCAACCTCCGGGGAAAATTAATGGTAAAAATGTGTTGCAGCATATTGATAGATTAAATGCTATTGAGGGATTGGCTTTACCTGAAGGTATTTCGCTTTCCGTTCACCAAAACCGACTGCTCAAATTGGCTCGAGAAGGTAGAAAAATGAATAGCAGGGATCTGGCTAAATTCTCCGAGACACGTCGTTACGCCATGTTGGTTTGTGTTATCTCAGAAGCAAGGGCCACACTGACTGATGAAATTATCGAATTACATGAACGTATCTTGGGCAGTTTATTCAGTAGAGCAAAGCGTACACAGGCCGAACGACTTCAAAAAACAGGAAAACTCATTCAGAGTAAGTTAAAGCAATATCTTACCGTTGGGCAGGCTCTGCTAAATGCACGAGAATCAGGGGATGATCCTTGGACTGCAATAGAAGGCGTACTTCCTTGGCCAGAATTTGTCGCCAGTCTGGAAGAAACACAGTTTTTAGCCCGAAAGGATAATTTTGAGCCTCTTAATCTGATCACCGAAAAATACAGTACGTTGCGTAAATATGCCCCCCGTATGTTATCAGCATTGCAATTCAAGGCAACTCCTACAGCGCTGTCACTTAGTGAAGCGCTTGAGACCCTTAAAGAAATATACCGAAAACAACTCCGAAAGGTGCCGCCATCCGCGCCCATAAATTTTATCCCTGAAAACTGGAAAAAATTGGTCATAACCCCCTCGGGGATTGACCGAAAATACTATGAGTTTTGTGTCCTTAATGAGCTAAAAGGCGCATTAAGATCGGGTGATATCTGGGTAAAGGGGTCGCGACGCTACCAGAATTTTGACGATTATCTTATTCCTTCCGCTGATTTTGAAAAATTACTCAAAGAGACTCAGTTACCACTCGCCATTCCAACAGATTGCCAAAAATACCTTAGCTCACGTATGGCGCTGTTATCATCACGTCTGGAAGAAGTGAATGCGATGGCGATTGCGGGAGATTTGCATGATGTTGATATATCAGAAAATGGTGTAAAAGTAACGCCACTTGATGACAGCGTTCCTTCAGACGTTTCTCCTTTTGCTGACCTCGTTTATGCCATGTTACCTCGCCCAAAAATCACTGAAATATTAGATGAAGTGGACGGTTGGAGTGGATTTACCCACCACTTTACTCACCTCAAAAATAATCACGTCAGACCCAAAAACAAAAAGTTGTTACTGACGACTATCCTTGCAGATGGTATCAATTTGGGGATAACGAAAATGGCTCAGTCCTGCCCAGGAACAACAAAATCATCACTCGAAGGTATTCAAGCTTGGTACATCAGAGATGAAACTTATTCAGCTGCACTTGCTGAGCTGGTGAATACCCAAAAAAAGAGCCCGCTGGCAGCCGTGTGGGGAAATGGTACAACGTCATCATCTGACGGGCAAAATTTTCGGGTTGGAAGTCATGGTCGATATGCAGGACATGTAAATCTAAAATACGGCCCAGAGCCTGGTGTGCAGATTTATACTCATATCTCAGATCAATACAGCCCATTTTATACTCAAGTCATTAGCAGAGTAAGAGATTCTACCCATGTACTTGATGGCTTGTTGTATCACGAAAGTGAATTGGAAATTACAGAGCATTATACCGATACAGCTGGTTTCACTGAGCATGTCTTCGCACTTATGCATTTATTGGGATTTGCATTCTGCCCTCGGATCAGGGATCTTCCTGAAAAGAAACTATTTATCAAAGGGAAAGCAGAACAATACCCGGGGCTACAGTCGCTGATATCCTCGACGAGTCTGGATATCCGGGAAATTGAAAAACATTGGCATGAGGTACTTCGGCTGGCAACCTCGATTAAACAGGGAACAGTCACTGCGTCGCTAATGTTAAAAAAATTGGCGAGTTATCCCAAACAAAATGGTCTGGCAAAAGCATTACGGGAAATCGGTCGTATCGAACGAACGCTGTTTATGCTGGATTGGTTTTGCGATCCTGAGCTACGTCGTCGAGTGCAAGCAGGTTTAAATAAGGGTGAAGCTCGCAATGCCCTAGCACGAGCCATTTTTATGCACCGGTTAGGCGAAATCAGAGATCGAGGTCTGGAAAATCAAAGCTATCGTGCCTGTGGGTTAACATTGTTAACAGCGGCGATTACGTTGTGGAATACCGTATATATAGAAAGAGCTATCGAATCTTTAAAACGAAAAGGAATTCAGATTCATGAGGCATTAATTTCTCATTTATCCCCTCTAGGTTGGGAGCATATCAATCTAAGTGGTGATTATATCTGGCGGAATAATCTAAAGTTGGGCTCAGGTAAATACCGTCCGTTGCGTGCAGTTAATATAGGTCGGTACAAAAAATAAGCTTAGCGTAGGATATTTTCCGTTTTCCAAGCTGACCCCATGATGTCGCTGACAACAGCCGGATCTGCTGTTGGACATCCGCCAAGAAAATCTCGCCGTTTAACAAAAGTTTTCCATGGACGAAAACCATGCCGACCAAATTTTTTAAGTGAAAAAAATTTACGCACAGCGCCATTGCATTCACTTTGATTGTTACCTTGTAATTTTCCGTACATACACAACACAACGGTACACGGGTCATCAGAATCAATTTTTTCCTGGGCAGAAAGGGGGTAACTGGCTGCAAGTAATAGCCATGCAGCCGATAAAAAGGTTTTTTTCATAACAACTTTCCTATTTGGTTTGTTTGAATTACGCTGATTGCGTATTTGATGCAAAATGCTTATAAGGATGACGAGACATGAAAATATTGAGAAATCTCTATTTACTAATATCTTCTTTGCTATCTCTGTCTTGTAGCGTGTCGGCGCCAAAGGGTGTAAAAGCTGTAGAAAATTTTGATTTGAATCAATATCTCGGGCTCTGGTACGAAATTGCCCGACTAGACAATCGTTTTGAGCGTGGCTTAGAACGGGTTACCGCCAATTACATGCTTAATCCCGACGGGAGCGTGAAAGTCATTAATCGGGGATTTTTGCCCGAGCTGCATCAATGGCGAAAAAGTATAGGTAAAGCAAAATTTATAGGTTCCCCGAAAAAGGGGTCACTGAAAGTTTCTTTCTTCTGGCCGTTCTATGGTGGCTACCATGTGATAGCGCTCCATCCAGAATATCGTTATGCCTTGGTGGCAGGACCAAGTCGAAACTATTTATGGCTGCTTTCACGCACACCCAGGCTCGAGACGGCGGAAACGGAGTCTTTGCTAAATCTTGCCAGAGAACTTAATTTCCCCGTTGATAAATTGATATGGGTGAATCAGGATGCGTAGAATTTTTTAATTAATGCAAATTGCTTCACATTGGAAGTGCACAAAACTCGGCGGGCTACCCGATAAAATCCAGTTTTTATGCTCATCTGGTTTCACATGACAGGCGACATTGCTAAAATATTGCCCCGGCAAGTTAAATCCAGCAATCGCACAGAACTCGTGTGAGCCAATATTTTTAGCACCTGAATTGGTTTTATGATAGGAAACAGGACCCAGTCCAGTCGTTTTGGTCCACCTGCCGGTTTGACAGGAAAGAACTGCCCCTTTAGCATCCCGACTCACTAATCCACTGGTTGGACAGGACGAACCTTCAACGACGACTTTCTCGAGCTGTAAAAAATCTCCGGTTGATAAGCGGCCCTCTGCGCGAACCGTACCGCCTTTTAACTGTCCTCCAGTATAAATACTTTTGTTGTTGACAGCGCGTATCCACTCTTTATCCGTCATATAAAATCCGCCCCCATGTTTGGTATTTATCCAACCTTTATTATCCTGCGTGACCAGCCAGCCACCCTGACTTTTTATATCCCCGTTTGCGGTGACGGTTTTACTAAAAACCCCTTCTTTGGCATTAACAGCATTGGCATTATTAAGATTGTTACCACCCATATCGATATGGGTGTGCATACGGTTTAACTCAGGCTTGTGCTTTACCTGAAAACGATACAGCCGGTCGCTTTCCTGCAACACGCTACCCAATATTTCTGACGATAGGGCTATGGCAATATGTCCAAATCGACAATCAAGGCCAAAATCCTTTGGCTGGCTTATCCAGCCACCGTAAGCCCCGATGGCGAGGTTTCTTTCATCCACAAACCCACCCATACCGTTAATTTGAGCGGCGATACGGCGCATCCCTTTTTCGGTTAGATTTTCACCATTAACACTACAGGTTAATGCCTGCAAGGCGGGAGGTCTTTTCTGGTTGTTTCTGACAATCCCAGTGACGTATTGTTGACCAAAGGGGTTTTTGTCGGAAAAACCTTTCTGGAGATATCCTTTTTTAATGAGCAGGGCATTATTAAGCGTAGATTTTGGTTGTGTTAACAGTTCATCATAATGGTCAGCGATATAGTGCTTCGCAGCTTCATTAAACTCGCTGAAATGGCGAGCGGAAACTATCCACTCCTGTTCTTCCAGAAATTCGCTGTATTTTTCAGCACCCCACAACGCGAGCAAGGCCATAATCACCAGGACGCCGAGAACTTCCAACGCGATAAATCCTCGGTCGATTTCTTTTATTCTGTTTTGATGTATTTTTGACATAGGTGTTCCTCGTAATTATAACGAATCGTTTTTTAAAGTGGACTTAAAGGAGGTAGGAAGGCGGCAACACTTAATTTGCTAAAATAGGATGCTATTTAACATAATGGTGGTTATCGGCACTTGGATTTTAGCTTTCAGGCAAAAATTACCGCGAAAGGCTTAAAAAGACACGTTTTCTCATCGGAAAAATACAATTTTTGAATATAACATTTTGTTAACAATTGACCGTTATTCAAGTTCACGCGATTTTGGGGCCAAAAGGGTTATTTTTG
>NZ_CAJCFU010000055.1:0-13141 GCF_903968575.1 Arsenophonus endosymbiont of Apis mellifera
GGGGTGCGCTTGGAAAACGGAAAATATCCTACGCTAAGGCTATTTTATGTACAAATTGATATTGTCTAAATTCTTTTACCTATTTAACCACTTCTCTTTCACCTCATCATTGTAAACTCAAAACCTAACCACGCATGACATTTGAGTACACCCCATTGTCACAAGCTAATGGGTTGACATTTTTCTATTAGATCATTACTTATCTGTCATATACATTATGATCACCACTTAAACGTCATCAATGGGTGAAAAATGTACATTCATGGTTATCTCCGCGCATCAACAAAAGAACAGGACGCTCTCCGAGCTAAAAATAGGATGAAAGCTTTCGTTGAAGAAAAAGGGTTTCGCATGGCCAGTTGGTACACTGAAAATGTATCTGGGGCCTCACTCCAACGACCAGAACTTTTACGTTTGCTTGATGATGCAGCATCTGGTGACATTATTCTCATTGAACAGGTTGATCGTCTTTCACGCCTAGATGAAAAGGGTTGGGAAAAATTAAAACGTCTTATCCAGGAAAAAGACCTTATTGTTGTTAGTTTGGATCTTCCAACAAGCCATATAGCTCTGACGTCAAATGTTGGCGATGAGTTTACCTTTGTTATGCTTAAAGCTATTAACGGGATGATGTTAGACATGCTGGCTGCTATCGCTAGAAAAGATTATCTGGATCGTCGCCGCCGACAACAGGAAGGTATAGCAAAAGCTAAGGCGGTAGGTAAATTCAGGGGGCGTCAGGCTGACCATCAATTGCATGAAAAAATCATTGAACTTCGAGTAAATAATAGGCAGAGCATCCGAGATACTGCGAGGTTATGTGGTGTTTCTGAACGAACGGTTATACGCATTGTTAAACAGAAAACATTTTCTTAATAGGCTTATATTTTGAAAATCAGAGCGAGCTATGTCCGTATTCTGGGAGAGCATTGATGCCACGACGACAAATACTGAGCAGTGATGAAAAAGAACGTTTACTGGTTGTACCTGATGATGACATCCTGCTCGCACGAATATGTTTTTTAAATGAGCAAGATCTGATTCTCATTAAAAAACATCGAAGACCCCCTAACCGTTTAGGCTTTGCAATTTTACTCTGTTATCTACGAGGGCTGGGTTTTACCCCAGATAAAAATGCGCTTCCCCACGATGGTATTCTATCCAGAGTGGCAGAGAGATTGAAACTCAATCCTGATTTATGGCAAAAGTACGCTGCTAGAGAGGAAACCCGTTGGGAGCACCTTGCCGAGCTCTATCGCTATTTACAATTAGTGCCATTCAGTAAGCCTTTGCAAAAAATGTGCATTAGTCATTTATATCCTCATGCTATGCGAACCGACAAAGGTTTGATCCTTGCTGAAGAGATGCTCATCTGGCTACATAATAATAATGTTATCTTCCCTTCCATTGATGTGGTTGAGAGGACCCTTGCTGAAGCCACGACAATTGCGGATAGAGCAGTGTTTACAGCACTGACAACGCAACTGGAACCACAACATAAAACAGCCTTAGATAATCTGTTGATCTCAGGGGATGAACAACTAAGCCGTCTTGCTTGGCTGCTTCAACCTCCGGGGAAAATTAATGGTAAAAATGTGTTGCAGCATATTGATAGATTAAATGCTATTGAGGGATTGGCTTTACCTGAAGGTATTTCGCTTTCCGTTCACCAAAACCGACTGCTCAAATTGGCTCGAGAAGGTAGAAAAATGAATAGCAGGGATCTGGCTAAATTCTCCGAGACACGTCGTTACGCCATGTTGGTTTGTGTTATCTCAGAAGCAAGGGCCACACTGACTGATGAAATTATCGAATTACATGAACGTATCTTGGGCAGTTTATTCAGTAGAGCAAAGCGTACACAGGCCGAACGACTTCAAAAAACAGGAAAACTCATTCAGAGTAAGTTAAAGCAATATCTTACCGTTGGGCAGGCTCTGCTAAATGCACGAGAATCAGGGGATGATCCTTGGACTGCAATAGAAGGCGTACTTCCTTGGCCAGAATTTGTCGCCAGTCTGGAAGAAACACAGTTTTTAGCCCGAAAGGATAATTTTGAGCCTCTTAATCTGATCACCGAAAAATACAGTACGTTGCGTAAATATGCCCCCCGTATGTTATCAGCATTGCAATTCAAGGCAACTCCTACAGCGCTGTCACTTAGTGAAGCGCTTGAGACCCTTAAAGAAATATACCGAAAACAACTCCGAAAGGTGCCGCCATCCGCGCCCATAAATTTTATCCCTGAAAACTGGAAAAAATTGGTCATAACCCCCTCGGGGATTGACCGAAAATACTATGAGTTTTGTGTCCTTAATGAGCTAAAAGGCGCATTAAGATCGGGTGATATCTGGGTAAAGGGGTCGCGACGCTACCAGAATTTTGACGATTATCTTATTCCTTCCGCTGATTTTGAAAAATTACTCAAAGAGACTCAGTTACCACTCGCCATTCCAACAGATTGCCAAAAATACCTTAGCTCACGTATGGCGCTGTTATCATCACGTCTGGAAGAAGTGAATGCGATGGCGATTGCGGGAGATTTGCATGATGTTGATATATCAGAAAATGGTGTAAAAGTAACGCCACTTGATGACAGCGTTCCTTCAGACGTTTCTCCTTTTGCTGACCTCGTTTATGCCATGTTACCTCGCCCAAAAATCACTGAAATATTAGATGAAGTGGACGGTTGGAGTGGATTTACCCACCACTTTACTCACCTCAAAAATAATCACGTCAGACCCAAAAACAAAAAGTTGTTACTGACGACTATCCTTGCAGATGGTATCAATTTGGGGATAACGAAAATGGCTCAGTCCTGCCCAGGAACAACAAAATCATCACTCGAAGGTATTCAAGCTTGGTACATCAGAGATGAAACTTATTCAGCTGCACTTGCTGAGCTGGTGAATACCCAAAAAAAGAGCCCGCTGGCAGCCGTGTGGGGAAATGGTACAACGTCATCATCTGACGGGCAAAATTTTCGGGTTGGAAGTCATGGTCGATATGCAGGACATGTAAATCTAAAATACGGCCCAGAGCCTGGTGTGCAGATTTATACTCATATCTCAGATCAATACAGCCCATTTTATACTCAAGTCATTAGCAGAGTAAGAGATTCTACCCATGTACTTGATGGCTTGTTGTATCACGAAAGTGAATTGGAAATTACAGAGCATTATACCGATACAGCTGGTTTCACTGAGCATGTCTTCGCACTTATGCATTTATTGGGATTTGCATTCTGCCCTCGGATCAGGGATCTTCCTGAAAAGAAACTATTTATCAAAGGGAAAGCAGAACAATACCCGGGGCTACAGTCGCTGATATCCTCGACGAGTCTGGATATCCGGGAAATTGAAAAACATTGGCATGAGGTACTTCGGCTGGCAACCTCGATTAAACAGGGAACAGTCACTGCGTCGCTAATGTTAAAAAAATTGGCGAGTTATCCCAAACAAAATGGTCTGGCAAAAGCATTACGGGAAATCGGTCGTATCGAACGAACGCTGTTTATGCTGGATTGGTTTTGCGATCCTGAGCTACGTCGTCGAGTGCAAGCAGGTTTAAATAAGGGTGAAGCTCGCAATGCCCTAGCACGAGCCATTTTTATGCACCGGTTAGGCGAAATCAGAGATCGAGGTCTGGAAAATCAAAGCTATCGTGCCTGTGGGTTAACATTGTTAACAGCGGCGATTACGTTGTGGAATACCGTATATATAGAAAGAGCTATCGAATCTTTAAAACGAAAAGGAATTCAGATTCATGAGGCATTAATTTCTCATTTATCCCCTCTAGGTTGGGAGCATATCAATCTAAGTGGTGATTATATCTGGCGGAATAATCTAAAGTTGGGCTCAGGTAAATACCGTCCGTTGCGTGCAGTTAATATAGGTCGGTACAAAAAATAAGCTTAGCGTAGGATATTTTCCGTTTTCCAAGCTGACCCCATTACAGGCGTTTCATCACTACTCCGGAACCATCTGCCCCTGTGCCACGCATTTGTACTCAGGCGCTTGCAGGTTTTCTACTCGACGCTGCTCCCTTCGCATCGGGACGACAGGTTCCCACGTTCCATGCCAGAGCATGTGTTGTGCTCATGCTGTCTATATGCCGGATGCCGACCAGCCAGTAACCAGATAACCGCTGGACTCATCACGCACCGCTTAGAAAGCGCGCTTTTGACATCATCTTGTTCCTTTCGACACTGCATCTACAGTTCACTCTCGTTCATCTTCACAAAACATACATGACGCATCTGACTGGGCCTTTTCCCTGACGCTCACTACCACCGCTCTTAACAGCAGCACCTCAGGATAGTTTGAAGGCTGCGTCTGGACACCGCCTCCGAGGGGTAGACCCTTATCTCTCGCACAGCATTGCACCCTTATTTGCCACAGGGTGCATTCGTGGCACACCTACGCCGGTATCCGTTATTGCACTTGTAGTGGTCTAATAAAACTGTAGAGATTTATAGCTTATAATTAAGCAAAATCTTATAGGTATAAATATGACCCGAAAAGTAAAAGTAACCTTTAGCGGAAAGCAAAAGCTGGAATATGCAAAACTCATGGTTGAAGGTGGATATAGCAATATCTAAGTTGAAAAAATATCCGGTGCGGGTAAATCTGCCGTATCACGATGGAAGCAACAATATCTTGCCGAGTTAAATGGGAATACGCCTGTAAAATCAAAAGCGTTAACACCCGAGCAACAGCGCATACAAGAATTAGAAGTTCAACTTAAGCGTGCTCAGAGGGATAATGACATATTAAAAAAAGCCGCGGCTTACTTCATCCTCGACAATCAAAACTCAAAATCGTGAAGCAACTGAAAATCATGTACCCCAATTTTACGGTCACTGAGTTATGCCATCTTTTTGAAGTAAGCAGCAGTAGTTTTTATTATGAAACGAAAATACCGACAGTTGAAAATGAAAGACTGTGTGGCGAAATCAAACGTATTTTTTATACATCGGGTCAAATTTATGGCAAAAGACGTATTCAAGCCGATCCCTAGACGACGCAATTGCCGTCGCCCACATCTTCGCAGTTGTATATAGGCGATATATATCTACATGATCTATTTATAGCTCAGTATACATCTCTGGCTTTCGAAGCAGTAATCACTTCAATCTATAGTGCAAGTCCGTCAGGCAGATTAAGAGCCGCTACAATCAAGGATCATTCTTGACTAATTTAATATATAAATGCTCTTAGTGCTCAACTATACTAATTGACCTACCGCACTAACTATTACCAGACAACAATTTTATACTAATTCTATTTAATTATTGATGATATTATATTCTCTAACATGAAAAATTATCCCTAAAAAAATTATTTAACTATAAATTAGTAATTAAATAATTCATAAAAAAACTCAACTTAAATCTCAACTTAAATTGGTAAAATTTTGATATTTTTTTAAATTGACTATAATTAGATAATAAATAATTTTCAAATGAGTGTTTAAATAAAAGCACTATTAAGGAATTTTTTATATAACATTTAAATAAATTATAAACTACAGGTGCAAATTATGGGTAAAAGTTACATACATATCAAAACAAATGATAGTGAAGTAATTTCTGATATTTACTCTTATAAGGTTGAAGACAAGCCATCAAATGCAAATAGTAGTAAAAGTATTCAGAATACAAATATCCAACATAATAACTCTCATGTAAGATTCAAAATGCCAAGTGCTAATTTAGATATAGAGTACAAATTGCCTATAGATGAAATTATACCTCCTAATGTTAAAAATTTGGAAAATAAAATCTTTCCTAGAACTCAAGCAACTAGAGAATTATTAAATTATATAAATGAAAACATCCGTATCAACCATGATCAATATTATAATACTAAAAAATCTTTAGACAATATAAAAGCTGCTGAACAGATTTCAAGAGAAAATACCACTTGGAATGGAAGAAATATTCTTGGTTCATCAAGTGAAATAACATATTCTTTTAACAATTGGGATATTGCTAACTCAGAAGGAATTGTTCAATCAATCAGCTTAACAGATTGGCAAAAAGAAGAAATTGTTCAATCTCTAGCCGCATGGGAAGATGTGGCTAACATAAAGTTTAAATTTGTCCCATCTGATAATATAAATACTAATCTGCAATTCGGAAATATAAATAACAACAAAGATCAAGCATTTGCGTTTTTACCAAATACAAGTTATTCTGAAGGTCAAAGTTGGTTTAATATTCAAAATCATTCTGAAAACTTATATCCCCAATTAGGTAATTACGGTAGACACTCTTTTGTACATGAAATAGGTCATGCATTAGGGCTGTCTCATCCAAGTAATTATGATGCCTCACAGAATGTTAAAATAAGTTATTCAAAAGATGCAAGCTATTTACAAGACTCCAGACAATACACAGTAATGAGTTATTGGTCAGAAACATTTACAGGAGCTCAATTCAAAGGGCTATATGCGTCATCTCCATTAATTGACGATATTGGCGCTTTACAACGACTTTATGGAAAAAGTAACAGCAGAATTGAAGATTCTACATATGGCTTTAATTCAAATACAGGTAAAGATTATTACTCTTGTAACGATCCATTAGTACCAACAATTTGCAGTATTGTCGATTCTGGTGGGATCGACACTTTAGATTATTCCAAATATTTTTTTGATCAAAGAATTGACATAAATCCAGGAGCATTCTCAGATGTTGGTGGATTGATAAAGAATGTTTCAATCTCATACAGTACAGATATCGAAAATGTAATTGGAGGATATGGAAATGATCTTATTATTGGTAACACCCTTGATAATATTATAAAAGGTGGAGCTGGGGTTGACATAATTTATGGAGGTATAGGAGCAGACTATCTTTGGGGGGATGGAATTAATAAACAAACCTTAAATTTTAATTCTGCCTATGAAAAAATAAAGGCTAAAAATTATGATATATCAAGTTTGAACAAAGAAGAAATACAATTAATTGAAAGTCAAATCAATCAGCAGCAAAATATTTCAGCAAATATAGATAATCTTATAACCAATAACTCATCTAGTAATTTAACAAATCAAATAGCAACTAAATATGAAATAATTGAAAAGGACTATTTTGTTTATTTATCAACTGAAGAGTCAACACCAATAAAACACGATATCATCGTAGGGTTCCAATCTAGTATCGACAAGATAGATATTTCATCAATAAAAATGGTTAATAGATCACAGAACGAAACTAAAAATTATTTGATAGAAAATTTTTCATACACCGTGGGTAAAATAGAAGTTAAGGAATATTCAGATCATCTTTATAGATTATATATAAAAGGGGATCATGTAATCAGCGATTTTCTAGTTGATATAATAGGTACTTTTGATCCTAACGTTGATTTAGTAATTTAAATTGTATTAGTTGTGTCACTCAAAACCTCGGCTGACATTTGATCTTATAGACCTAGTTTATTTTTTTAACACTTCATAAGGCGTTTTACCAGCATGAGCTGAATGGGGACCGATGACAGTTATAAAAGGCTTCCCGTTCTGGTAATTTTTCATGTAAATTGACATCATCTTTATAATCAATTAACTAATAAAAATCCTGCTTATCGGTGAGATGAGAGCGCTCTACTTTCCCATTTAATCTGGGTGTAGCTGGCTTGATATAAACATGCTCCATACCTAAATCATGCACATGCCAATTGAATTTTGATTGAAATTCGTGACCATTATCAGTTCTAATAGTTCTGATTCTAAAAGGAAATTTATAAACGATATAATTAATAAAATTAATTGCTTTCGCCTTATTATGTCGTTCATAAATTTTAAGTGCTCTTATGCGCGTTGCATCATCTATTGCTGTATATTGAAAACGTTTGATTCTTTGCCCATCTGGCGCATAAAAAAATAAAAATCTCACATCAACCTGAACATGGTGACCGGGTACTTGTTTTTGATAGCGTTAAAATAAAGGCTTAAAGCGGCTTCGCTGATTTTTGAGGGAGTTGATTTAGCTTATTTCTTAGAAGGACATAGTAGCAGCCTGAGCGTGATATTTTTATGTTGTGAAACCGGAGAAGATACCAAGCTATCCGTTGGGGACCAAAATGATAAGTTGTACGCAAGTAAATAACGAGCCCCTCAATATGTTTTGCAACTCTTGTCGTCGGATTTTTCAGGGCAAGGTTTATTGTTGATTGAGCCTTTCTCGCCTTTTCGTTCGTAAGCTCTTTTCCATGTGTAATAGGTTTCTCTACTTATCCCAAAATGGCGACAAGTTTTAGCAACGTTTTTGCTCTCACGAGTATGATTTAAGATCTTTGTTTTGTGCGCAATATCTCGTTTAGCTTTAATATTCATAATATCTGACCTCAGACTACAATTAGAAAAAAATAATTGTCAACCGAAGTCCAGACTTTAATACATAAAATGCCTTAACGTAGTTCCCTGCACTTTACCGCAAACTACCCGACTTACCTCGACGATAAAAACAAACGGCGAAGAACATTGCAACAACTCAACCGTGGAGAGGGTCGCCACGCAGTGGCCAGAATGTCTTTCATGGTGAACGGGGAGAACTGACACAGGCTTACCGTAAAGGCCAGGAAGATCAGTTAGGATCGTCAGGTCTGGTGCTAAATATTATTGTTTTGTGGAACACGATTTACATGGATGCCGCAATTCAGCAGCTCAGGCATGAAGGTTATCCGGTTCACGATGAAGATGTTGAAAAACTGTCCCTATTGCTGTGCGGCCATATCAATATGCAAGGGCGTTATTCCATTACGGTGCCGTAATCCGTCAGTGAGGGTGAACTGAGAGCTTTCAATGAAGAACTGTAAATTTTTAACTCATCCGATTTGTTCACTTATTAAAATTTAAAAGTTGAATTATGGCAAAAACAGATTAAATTTGAAGGTGGAAATGTTTTTAAGCAAGATATCAAACATGAGTTAATAGAGCTTCGTAAGTCACCCCTATCAGGTCTCTGGTAGAGGTGTTTTTTTGTCCCCTACCTTCTCTTCAATTCCTTCAAAAAACAGCTCAGTATTGTATACAAGCGATTTTCAACTCTGTTTGGAAATATCTAAACCTGATCCACTAGATATTATTCGAACATTTTGTACTGCTAATTTATATTAACCAAGTAGATATTTGTGGATATTCGTGTTCGCTTTGAAAATTGGATGGTTTGACGAGCTCAAGGTATTGCAGATGCCGTTATTTAAGTTGCGAAAGATCATCGAAAAAACCTATTTCGAAAATTTAGGCGGTTCCGGCGTAGAACGCTCTAGTTGATCATCGATTGCCCAAAATTATCTCCTATCTATCAGATGAAAATTTTAATCTTAAACAATTGTATAACGTTTTGGCTTTGATCTCAAAGTTAGATAGCCCTCCAAAAATAAATTCTTTCAGAAGAAAAAATAGTTTTAGATAAAATCAAAAATAACTTATTGCTTGGGTGATATCAGTTATGTGATAGTGATATTGTTTTTTGAAAATACATAATCACCATTAAGAAGGGATAGATATGAGGATTTCATTAGCAGCTATGATGTTATCAACTCTTATTTTTGGTTGTACCAATAAGTGGGAAAAAAATACCGTTAATGCTGAAGACTTTTCTTTTGCGAAAAATCTTTGTAAAACACAATCAGAAAAAGAATTCCCCGTAAAAAATGAAAGGGTACAAGAAACAAAATTTGGATACCCCGATTTTTCAATATCAAGTGAGTCTTTTGGGAGAAAAGATAAGAAAGATGAAAATCAAAAACCTATGTTTTTAACAGAAACAAAGATTAAGGATGTTAATGAATATCAGCGTAATGATTTTTTTTATCGTTGTATGAATAAATATGGCTGGGAATTAAAGTTTAAATTGTTTTTACTTTAATATTTCTGGGCGTGTTGTTAACGTCGTTGATGGTGATACCGTTTTCGTCCTCACGGAAGGAAAACGGGTCAAAGTGCGCCTCATTGGTATTGATGCGCCTGAATTAGGTCAACCCTTTGGAAGACGCTAAAAACAAAACCTGCTTCACCTGAGCGCGAAAAAGCAGGTAGAAGTGATGACAGACAAAAAGGATAGGTTTGGACGTTGGTTGGGTACCTTAATCATTGAAGAAAAAAACATCAATGCCGAACAGATTAAATCCGGCTTGGCGTGGGTATATCGGTACCATGGGAAGGCGACTAATTTTGGGTTTTTGGCTCTCGAGAAAAAGGCACGATAAGCAAATATTGGACTGTGGTCATCTAAAAATCCCATTGAGCCATGGATGTGGCTCAAGCAGAAATATGGTAAAAAATCAGATTAAGGGATTGTGGAAATGGGTTTGTTTAACATTTAACAATAGCAGTCTGATTGATATCAGTCGTCCACTTCTGTGATAGGTATTGCCTTTTCATTTTCCAGGGATATTTTTTCTCTGCATTACCTTTACCTGCAAATCCAATTTGTGCCAGTGAAGAGCGATTAATCTCATCAATAAGTTGCATCAATATATCGCTATTTTTATAGGGTTTTTCTGTTTCAAAAAGGGAAAGCTGCTTCACACCAGAATCGTAAAAATCACTCAACATAACACCACTTTTACTGTATTCAATATCTGCTACCCAAATGTTATCTAATATATTGGTAGCAGCTTTTATGATATCTCGACTATCTTGAGTTGGGTAAGTGAGTTTTTGTGAGCCATAGCGATAAAAACCGCCGGTTTTTTTTGAGAATCGACTGCTTTGAATAGACACATTGATTAATTTGCAAAACTGCTTTTCTTCTCTTAATTTTTCGGCGGCGCGCTCTGCGCGGGCGCAGACACTTTGCCTAACAAAATCGAAATTAGTAATTTTATTACCAAATGAACGAGAACAGATTATCTGTTTTTTTGGGTTTTGTTGCTCTTCTAATGTTAAGCATGAAATACCGTTTAACTCTCTGACCGTTCTTTCTAAAACAACAGAGTGAAATTTTCTAGCCTCATCTGGCGGCAAGCGACTCAAATCTAACGCGGTATTAATATTAAGCAACTGGAGTTTTTTTGATAATTTTCGACCAATTCCCCAGACTTCAGCGACAGGAACAAGAGACATCAATTTTTGTTGTCTGTCCTTTAAACTTAAATCAACAACCCCCCCGGTTTTTTGCCATTGTTTTGCTGCAAAATTAGCTAGTTTAGCTAACGTCTTTGTTGTGGATATCCCTACCCCAACGGGAAGATGACAACGTTTCATTATTTCCTTTTGAAGGTAAAACCCAAATTCGGTCAAATCGTATGTAGAACTTACTCCAGATAAATCACAAAACGCTTCGTCAATTGAATAAATTTCCAGTTTAGGCACCAAAAAAGCCAATACTTCCATAACTCGCATACTCATGTCAGCGTAATATGTATAATTTGATGAAAAAACCGCAACGTTATTCTCTTTTACAAAAGATTCTATTTCAAACCAGGGTGCGCCCATTCGAATATGTTTTCTGGCATTTCTGGAGCGTGCGATGACACAACCATCATTATTTGATAGCACAACAACCGGCTTACCTTTTAATTCCGGCCTAAATACTTGCTCACAGGAGGCATAAAAACTATTCACATCGACTAACGCAAACATAAAATTTTTTACACTTATTGGCAATAAATAGCATATTCAGTGGGTGCAAGAAGCCATTCTAAACAACAGCTCTTCCACTGTATATTAAAGCAGTATAATATAACATGATTAGCAATCATTACCACTTTTTATTTCAAAAAAACATCTTTAAAGGCGTAAGTTGAAGGCTTTAAAACTAAATGATATAAACTAACGTTCTAAAAATTAAGGGAAAAATTTGATGGAAATCAGTAAAAACCAATCCACTAAACTAGAAGGTGATGAAGAAAAAAAACTAAAGACGATAAACTCCCGCATTCCCAATTTACCGGGTGTCTATTTTTTTTTCGGTGAAAATGAGTTTTTGCCAATCTATATTGGGAAAAGTATAAATCTTAAAAAAAGAGTCCTATCCCACTTTTATACAAGGAATATCAGATTAATAAATCAACTTAAATATATTCACTGGCAAACCACGGCAGGTGAAATAGGCGCCCTGTTACTCGAGGCTAGATTAATTAAACAATATCACCCCATCTTTAATAAGCGCTTAAGGAAACACCGGGAACTTTGTGCTTTTCAGGTTACAAACAAAAAAATTAATATTGTGTATGCGAAAGAAATTGACTTTTCGAAAGCAGAAAATCTATACGGTTTGTATAAAAATCGGTTTACAGCTTTAGAAAAGCTTAAATCCATTGCAGATGAAAATCATCTCTGTTATTGCAAACTAGGTCTCGAGAAGACGAGAGCATCTGGCTGCTTTCGCCTTCAGCTCGGCTTATGTCACGGAGTTTGTATTAACAAAGAAAGTCAAGAACATCATCACAGTAGGGTTTTACGCGCGTTTAAACAACATAAGTTAGCAGTTTGGCCTTACAAGGGCGCCATTGGTATTACGGAAAAAGGGGTTCAACAAACGCAAATTCATATCGTGAATAATTGGGTTTATTTGGGTTCGGTTGAAAATCTCAATGAAACATTAACATTTAATCATGCAATGGATAAATTTGACCGTGATATGTATAAGATTTTGTGTCGCTATTTATCAAAGAAGAATATCACTATCATTCCTTTGTGATAAATCTTTATTTTTTATCCAAACGTTGTCTTAATTTAAGATAAAGTACCTCTGCCATTTCATGCAACTCTTCGCACTCATCTGCACAGTCATCCAGATTAAGCTGATTGAGCTTATCCAAGAGGATTAAGGTTTGACTTTTGATAAAGCCCGCCATATTTAAGGTAGAGAGTTCTTGTTTTGTCATCGTTTGTTAAAGCGTTCAGTAATAGATTTGATATAAGGTTATTCTATACGATGATAAGGTTTTTTTCTTTTCCTTCGCTGTCTATCAATCGCATGGAGTTTGGCAATACCGCTAAGCATATCAGGAACGATTTCGGTTTTTTGGCCATGAAGATGATTACCTAATCCTCCCCAACGTTGAATAAGCAATAAATCACCAAATAAATCATAACAGAGTTCCGCTTCATACCAGCGTGCATCATTTTCCCAACGCCAAACTAACCTAACCATCAACAGGTTGTTGAAACGATTTATTAAGTC
>NZ_CAJCFU010000056.1:0-5482 GCF_903968575.1 Arsenophonus endosymbiont of Apis mellifera
TCTGGTAGTGCACGGAAAAAGGCCACGCCAGTTTCTGTGGGAAGCAGTTTGCCTTTTTCTTCACGGATGAACTGACGGTTTTTCAGTTTTTCCAGCATATCCGAACGGGTGGCGGGTGTTCCAATGCCGCCGTGCTCATCCTTTTTGTCTTTATCCTTGTCTTTTAGCAGTTTTTTGATTTTTTCATCTTCAACAAAATCCGCTACCCGCACCAGCGCTGCCAGTAGTGTGGCTTCGGTGAATAATGGCGGTGGTGTGGTTTTCTTCTCATTCACCGTGACGGCGTCACAATTACCCCGTTGTCCCGTGCGTAATGCCTGTAGCACCTCAAATGCGCTGTCCGGCATCACCTCATCGCTGACGTCAGACGCGTCACCTTTGAGAAAGGCGCTAAATCCGGCATCCACCGTTTTTGTTGCGCGTGCGCTAAAGGTTTCACCGTCAACCTCAACGACAACTGAGGCTTCCAGATAACGCTTGTTGTGCATGAACTGCACGAGATAATGTTGCGCGATAGCCAGATAAACCAGCCGTTCATGCTCACTGAGGGCGGTTAATACCAGTACATTGGCGGTCGGGATAATCGCGGTATGTGCCGTGACCTTGCCACTGTCAAACGCCTTGCTTTTCTGGCTCGTGACAAGTGAAAGTCCGTTAAAATCGCTAATGCCTTGCAGCGCCTCAAGCACCTGTGGCGCTTCATTAAACTGCTCATCAGACAGATAGGAACAATCAGAACGGTTATAGGTGATGGCTTTGTATTTCTCTCGTAGCTGCTGGGTGATTTCCAGTGTTTTTGCAGCGGTCATCTTAAAATACTTATTCATGTACTGCTGGAGTTTGACTAAATTGAACGGAAGCGGCGGGGCGGNTTCTTTCTCCTGCACGCCAGCGGCCTTTATATCGGCGTCCTTACCACGCAATCGTGCGGCGAGGTCATCAGCATAACGTTTACTGGTAAGACGCTTCTTGTCGTCCTGAGGCGCATTTTCGTTGACCTTCCAGTTGGCTGAAAATTGTTGACCGTTCATCAGAAAATTGCCTGTCAACTGATAGTAAAAGCTTGATGTGTGTGACTGATTGGCGAGGTAGCGGCGCACTATCAACCCTAAAATGGGCGTTTGTACTCTACCTACCGACAAGACGCCCCGATAGCCCTTTTTTCGGCCCTCGATGGTATAGGCGCGCGTCATGCTCAAGCCGAAAATCAAATCGCCAGCGGCTCGTGCCAATGCTTTGCGGTAAATGCCTTTGAACTGGTGATTGTCTTTCAGTTGGGACAGGGCTTTTTTAACGGCAGCGTCAGTATTGTCATTAATCAACAAGCGCTTAACGGGTTTTTGATTCCCAGCGTATTCCAACAACTCTTCGACCAGTAGTTGCCCCTCATCGTCTGGGTCGCCTGCGTGGATAATCACATCAGCCCGGTTAATCAGGTTGATGACGGTTTGGGTATGCGCTTCCTTGCCTTCAATCGGCTCATAGCGCAGCGGGTAAAGTTGCAGCGGTAAATCCTCAGCTTTCCACTGGGCGTAAGTGGGATTGTACGCTTCGGGCTCAATGGATTTAAGCAAATGCCCATAGCACCAGGTCACAACATTATCGGTGGACTCAAGATAGCCGTCTTTTTTCTGGAAATTGCCCCTTAGCGCTTTGGCAATATCCTTCGCCACAGCGGGCTTTTCTGCTATATATAGGTTCATTTTTTTCTCTCTTATTTGGTTTGTTGGATTTCTTGATTTTCATTTTCGATAAAATCAAGGGAGAAAAATCTTTGTGTCAGTTCGTCGTCAATAAAGCGCAAATCATTTTCATTGCTCGTTAAATACGTGGTTGAAAATAACCTAGCTTTATTGAGCAAATCATTGGTGTTGGTGAAGAAATAAGGTGCTCGTTGATTAATTTCATTAAGAACATGATTAACATTATCGTTTTTGTTTTTTAATTGATTTTTCATCAACGCTACAGGCAGAGCTTCTATCTCGGATATCGCGGTGCTCGTGGGTTTCAGCGTATATTCATAAGGCGCAACATTTGCGATGAACGCATCATCAGGAGAAGGGAATCGTTGATTCCCTTAAAAAGGTACTGTAATGCGTTGAGATTCAATTGTGGGTATTGGAAAGAATTCAGTTCTTTCATTGATAAAACCGTCATCACTAACCAAATTATAAATTAGCCGCTGTTGTTCTCGTTGACTTTCTTTCTTATTTTCAAGAATCGGCAACATGCGCGGTTGATTAGTTGCAGGTAGTCAGTTTTCATGGATTTCGCTTTTTCGTGATAAAAACGGGGTGTCATAAAATGCATTCCACATCATGATTTCAGAAGTGATAGCATCAAAATCTGAGTCAAGAATATGAAAGTGTATTTTGTGGGTAGCAATTTCTCCGTTAACCGCCCATCGGGTTATTTGGGTGAAATTGGTTAGTTTTTTATCGGTTTCAATAAAAATACCGTTAATAGCCTTACGCCCTTTTTTCCGGCAAGCAATTTGATAACATTTATTTGGGTAGGGTGTACGGGCAACAATATCAACGCCACCCTTTAATGTGAGGTTTAATTCGGGTACAGATACATCAATCAAATCAAGTTGCACATCACTGTAGCGTAAGTAATACCGTGGCGAAAGATGTAGTAGCATTTCAATCATCCTTATCATAGTTAGGCTGGATTCAATTTCGATGGAAAGCTAATCACAAATTCATCAGCATCTCCTTTGCCGAGACTAAAGAGAGGCTTTAGGCGTTCTTCTAACTCAAATTCATTTCTGAAAGCGCGCACATCACGAATAAAGCAGGACATATACAGGTACTTCTCATCTTTGAACATGCCTTGCAAATCCTCTCCATGCAAAAGTACATAATTACTGATGCGGTCGTACAAATCAGGATCTTTTACTGTAATTTCTGCGCCAATATCTGCTATCACTTTATCTGTTTTCAAATAGTCCCATAGGATAACTTCCCTGCCAATCCGGGTATTAAAGCGTTCTTTATCGGATTTACTGAATTTTCCATTCATTTTTCAACCTCTCATTTTGCCAAATTGTTTCATGATGTCGCTGACAACAGCCGGATCTGCTGTTGGACATCCGCCAAGAAAATCTCGCCGTTTAACAAAAGTTTTCCATGGACGAAAACCATGCCGACCAAATTTTTTAAGTGAAAAAAATTTACGCACAGCGCCATTGCATTCACTTTGATTGTTACCTTGTAATTTTCCGTACATACACAACACAACGGTACACGGGTCATCAGAATCAATTTTTTCCTGGGCAGAAAGGGGGTAACTGGCTGCAAGTAATAGCCATGCAGCCGATAAAAAGGTTTTTTTCATAACAACTTTCCTATTTGGTTTGTTTGAATTACGCTGATTGCGTATTTGATGCAAAATGCTTATAAGGATGACGAGACATGAAAATATTGAGAAATCTCTATTTACTAATATCTTCTTTGCTATCTCTGTCTTGTAGCGTGTCGGCGCCAAAGGGTGTAAAAGCTGTAGAAAATTTTGATTTGAATCAATATCTCGGGCTCTGGTACGAAATTGCCCGACTAGACAATCGTTTTGAGCGTGGCTTAGAACGGGTTACCGCCAATTACATGCTTAATCCCGACGGGAGCGTGAAAGTCATTAATCGGGGATTTTTGCCCGAGCTGCATCAATGGCGAAAAAGTATAGGTAAAGCAAAATTTATAGGTTCCCCGAAAAAGGGGTCACTGAAAGTTTCTTTCTTCTGGCCGTTCTATGGTGGCTACCATGTGATAGCGCTCCATCCAGAATATCGTTATGCCTTGGTGGCAGGACCAAGTCGAAACTATTTATGGCTGCTTTCACGCACACCCAGGCTCGAGACGGCGGAAACGGAGTCTTTGCTAAATCTTGCCAGAGAACTTAATTTCCCCGTTGATAAATTGATATGGGTGAATCAGGATGCGTAGAATTTTTTAATTAATGCAAATTGCTTCACATTGGAAGTGCACAAAACTCGGCGGGCTACCCGATAAAATCCAGTTTTTATGCTCATCTGGTTTCACATGACAGGCGACATTGCTAAAATATTGCCCCGGCAAGTTAAATCCAGCAATCGCACAGAACTCGTGTGAGCCAATATTTTTAGCACCTGAATTGGTTTTATGATAGGAAACAGGACCCAGTCCAGTCGTTTTGGTCCACCTGCCGGTTTGACAGGAAAGAACTGCCCCTTTAGCATCCCGACTCACTAATCCACTGGTTGGACAGGACGAACCTTCAACGACGACTTTCTCGAGCTGTAAAAAATCTCCGGTTGATAAGCGGCCCTCTGCGCGAACCGTACCGCCTTTTAACTGTCCTCCAGTATAAATACTTTTGTTGTTGACAGCGCGTATCCACTCTTTATCCGTCATATAAAATCCGCCCCCATGTTTGGTATTTATCCAACCTTTATTATCCTGCGTGACCAGCCAGCCACCCTGACTTTTTATATCCCCGTTTGCGGTGACGGTTTTACTAAAAACCCCTTCTTTGGCATTAACAGCATTGGCATTATTAAGATTGTTACCACCCATATCGATATGGGTGTGCATACGGTTTAACTCAGGCTTGTGCTTTACCTGAAAACGATACAGCCGGTCGCTTTCCTGCAACACGCTACCCAATATTTCTGACGATAGGGCTATGGCAATATGTCCAAATCGACAATCAAGGCCAAAATCCTTTGGCTGGCTTATCCAGCCACCGTAAGCCCCGATGGCGAGGTTTCTTTCATCCACAAACCCACCCATACCGTTAATTTGAGCGGCGATACGGCGCATCCCTTTTTCGGTTAGATTTTCACCATTAACACTACAGGTTAATGCCTGCAAGGCGGGAGGTCTTTTCTGGTTGTTTCTGACAATCCCAGTGACGTATTGTTGACCAAAGGGGTTTTTGTCGGAAAAACCTTTCTGGAGATATCCTTTTTTAATGAGCAGGGCATTATTAAGCGTAGATTTTGGTTGTGTTAACAGTTCATCATAATGGTCAGCGATATAGTGCTTCGCAGCTTCATTAAACTCGCTGAAATGGCGAGCGGAAACTATCCACTCCTGTTCTTCCAGAAATTCGCTGTATTTTTCAGCACCCCACAACGCGAGCAAGGCCATAATCACCAGGACGCCGAGAACTTCCAACGCGATAAATCCTCGGTCGATTTCTTTTATTCTGTTTTGATGTATTTTTGACATAGGTGTTCCTCGTAATTATAACGAATCGTTTTTTAAAGTGGACTTAAAGGAGGTAGGAAGGCGGCAACACTTAATTTGCTAAAATAGGATGCTATTTAACATAATGGTGGTTATCGGCACTTGGATTTTAGCTTTCAGGCAAAAATTACCGCGAAAGGCTTAAAAAGACACGTTTTCTCATCGGAAAAATACAATTTTTGAATATAACATTTTGTTAACAATTGACCGTTATTCAAGTTCACGCGATTTTGGGGCCAAAAGGGTTATTTTTG
>NZ_CAJCFU010000057.1:0-41844 GCF_903968575.1 Arsenophonus endosymbiont of Apis mellifera
GTGTCAACGATCACCGAAAACTGATCCACTTTTTAGCTAAATCCGATCAATCAAAATTGATCCACTGTTTTACTCAGTTATTGCTCCTGAGCGCCGCTTATCTTTCAATCGGTAGCTTTCACCGCTTAATTGCAGTACATGCGAATGATGAAGTAAACGATCAAGCATAGCGGCAGTTAATGTTGCGTCATCAGCAAAAGCACTTGGCCATTGCCCAAATGATAGGTTACTCGTCAATATGACACTGCCATGCTCATAACGCTTGGCAATCACATTGAAAAACAGGTTTGCTTCTTCTCGCCCAAACGGCAGGTATCCAATCTCATCGATAATCAACAATTTTGGTGCCGTCACCGAACGTGATAGATATTGTTTGAGCTTATTTTGTCGTTTGGCAGTTGAGAGTTGCAACATCAGTTCAGCTGCCGTGGTAAAACGGGTTTTCTTCTTGGCCTGTACTGCTTTTAATCCTAACCCAATAGCTAAATGGGTTTTGCCTACACCGCTTGGGCCAAGCAACACGATATTTTCATTACGTTCAATAAAAGTTAATGCGCTTAATTCCTGTATGTGTTGTTTGGGGATCCCCGTTGCAAACTTAAAATCGAACGTATTAAGTTCTTTATGTGCTGGGAATCCTGCCATCCGACTCAAAAGATTACGAGTTCGTTCATCTCGTTGTTGTTGCTCACATTTTAATAGGGACAGTAAAAACTCTCCGTAGCTTTTGTCTTGGGCAATGCATTGTTCGGCAAGTGATGACCAATGAGTCGGAATAGAATTTAATTTCAATGACTCACACAGGTGTTCAATTTGTTCATGCAATAACATGTTCACCTCCCAGCAATGCTTCGTATACGCTGATTGAGTGCTGCAAACTGACAGATTCAAGGGGCGGTACGATACGGATATTAAGCGTATTAGTCTGCGGGATAGATTGGCAAACCCTTGCTGGTAAGGGTAGAAGATACTTAACCTCCTTAGCTAGTCTGTCTGCTGGCTTCTCTAACGTTGTTCCATGAATCCGCTGATGGGCAACGCGTTGTAACCATGGACCTACTTTTGCATTAGCTATCTCAATATCCAGTTCAAGATTATGAGCACGAAGGTTGGTATTTAATGGCACGATAAAGCTGTTTTTTAAATAGTGGTTAAAGCGCTCTACTTTCCCTTTCGTTTTTGCCCTGTAGGGTTTGCAAGCCTTCAATTTAAAGCCGTAATCTTTCGACATTTGAAGCATTTCAACATGTAATTTATGTTCACCTTCTGCATAAGCATCCCGTTCGATGATGAGGGATTTTGCGTTATCACACAATACTTCCTGTGGTACACCACCAAAGTAGTCGAAAGCTTCTCGTAAACCTTGTTGCCACGATTCTGCTCGTTCATTATCAAAGAACTTTACATAACTCGCACGCGAATAGCCTAGCGTTGCAACAAACGCTTTCAGAGATTTTTTACCTCGCCGTATGCTGGTGAAGTCTATTTGCATTTGTTGACCTGGCTGTGTTTCAAAACGGACGACAGCTTCAGGAATAATGTTTGGTTTAAATTGACAAACAAATCGGCGTAATTGAGCAATACCACCTTGATAGCCGCTTTCAACTATCTCATCAAATAAGACTGTTGCAGGGATCCAATCAGGTTTAGCCAGTTCAATTCGCTGAAGCAAGTAAGTTTTAAACGGTGCTAATTTAGTCGGTGGTTGACTTCTTTTAGCGTAAGTTGGCATTGTCTGTTGTTGTAAATGATGTTTTACGGTGTTACGCGAAATGCCCAATTCACTGGCAATTTTTCGAAGGCTTTGTCCTTGAGCAAAGCGAACATGAATATCCACAAATATCTCCTTGGTTAACATAAATTACCCGTACAAAAATGTGCGAATAATACCAAGTGGATCAGTTTTAGATGATCGTTAGTGGATCAGTTTTGCATGATCGGTGACATCGGTAATTTCTGCGGTTGTGCCATCGGCTTTAAAGGTGGTCTGCTTGTCAGTCCCTTTGCCATTTACACTAGCCGTAACGGTATAAGTACCCGCTTTATTACTCGTTATCTCGGTAATCGCTTTACCTTCGCTATCGGTTTTAACTTTTTGCTGCGTAAGTTTCGCTTCACCACTGACCGCAAATGTCACCTCAATATTCGGCACCTGGTTACCTTCAGCATCAGTCACTATCGCAGTAACAACATTGGCGGTTTTGCCATCTGCTGGTGAGTTATTGGGATTGATCAGTAAATTGCCGGCTGTAATTTGTGCCGTTTTCTCATCAGCTATAAAGGTGGTCTGTTTGTGGGTCGCTTTATTATTCACTTTAGCAGTAACAGTATAAGCACCGGCTTTTCTACTGGTTACCGTAGCCTTTGCTTGACCATCATTACCGGTTCTTCCTATTACTGTATTGATTAATGCACCATTACTAACGGTAAAAGCCACATCAACGTTAGGTACCAGATTACCATGTTCATCGGTTACCTTGGCTGTGGCCCCATTAGTTGCTATGCCGTTTGCTGGCGCATTATCAGAAGTGATCAACAAATTACTATCGGTAATAACAGCCGTTGAAGTATCTGCAACAAAATTAACCTTTTGCTGTTGAGTTGAATTGTTAATGCTTGCCGTAATAGTAGATCCAACCGCTGTTTTATTAGTGATCTCAAACTTGGCTTCTCCATTAGCGTTCGTATCGACGTTCTTCGATGCAGGCATCGCTCCATTATCTGCCTTAAATACTACACTTACATTTGGCACCAAATTACCATTTGCATCAGTGACTACCGCCTTTAACTGATTTTGTGCTTTACCATCGGCTAATTGATTATCTTTTAATATAATCAAATTACCTTTTTTAATGCTCATCGTGTCGCGATCCGCTTCTAGCAGCACAGTTACTGGCTTAACTTTCAACACTGAACCATTAATTTTAACGCCAAAGGTACTTTGTCCAGCAGTGGTGCCGGTTAATTCGGCGCTATAAACACCTTTAGCAGTCTCATTTATGTTATTAATGTGACTATTAGCCAAACTAGTGCTAAAGGTCACTTTATCACCACTAATAGGATTGCCCTGCGCATCCTTCAGTTCAAGTTTTAAGTTAGCTACCGCTTTACCATTGGCCACAATAGTTGCGGGTTGTGCGGTTAATAATGATTTTTCTGCACTTGGACGGCCAGTGACAAAGGTAACCGACTGCTTTTCTTCCTTACCATTAACTGCAGCGGTAATTTCACTTTTACCCGCTTTAGTATTGGTAACGCCAATAATCAGTTCTCCACGTTGATTAGTATTCGCGCTTCCACTATTGTCAATTATTGCGCCATCGGTGGCGGTCAGAATAATGGGCATATCCGCAACTGTATTACCATGTTTATCAGTTACTAATGCATACAGCGTATTCTTTTCTTTACCATCGGCTAATGCTTTATCCCTGGTAACAGTTAATTTGGCAACCTCAGCTGAATTACGATCCGCGCTGAATTTGAGCGCGCTATGTTTATAATTGCCGTTTTCCATTGTTGCGGTGATCTTGCCTTCGCCCGCCACTTTACTGGTTATATAAATAACCGCTTTTCCTTGGCTATCAGTAGTTGCTGTTATCCCCTTTCCATTGCTAGCACTTTGAGTACCGCTAAACAATGTTGTACCCGATTGACCATCTGACTGTTTTAAACCATCGACATGGAAAGTAATAACTTGTTGAGGTAATGGTTGTCCATGTTCATTAGTGATCACGGCAGTAGTGGTAAAACGATCCTGATTATTTGCAGGTAAAGTTGCATTAGGCTCGACAATCAAATCATTAACCACATTCTTAGAAGGTTTTACTCGTATTATGGTCGTGGCTCTGTTCGATTCATTGTCATTATTATCTATCCCCACCGCACTGATTTGATATTCTTGCGCAGCATTACTTTGTGTCTTATAAACATAAGCCGGTAAAATAATTTCCAATTGGGTTGGTGAAATAACCTTATAATTACCACCATTAGCGAGAAAATTAGCGGGAACTGTCCAGTTGATGGTTTTTAAACCATATTTGGTTTTATTGATGGTAGCAGAAACAATCACTGTTTCTTTTGCTTCCGCTCGCATTTCAGCGGGCAACGAAATATTAATTAATTCCTGTTTGCGATATTGCATAACAATATCATAATTTCGATCGACAAAATCATACTTATTACCAACCAAACTACGCATGACATCAACCGCATCAGGATCTAATTGCTGTGCTAAAGGCACGCCAAAGCGATAAATAATATCCATACCAACCATAGTGTCATTACGGTCACCGGCCGCATGCTCCCCTTTCAAGGTTATTAATGGTACGGGCGTGTAATTTATCCCTAATGTCAATGCATAAGGATCGTCTTTTAATTTATCAGGATCAACACCGGTACCAAGATGGACACCTTTGCCAAAATATTTTTCATATTTGATACTACCACCCAGTTTAGGGTAAGTCGGTAAATAGGCTTCTGCGCGAACATCAAAGCCGGTTGCTGGACGCTCATCATAATCATCCATTATAAATATCTTTGATTGGTGCCAATCAGTTAAGCCAAAATAGCCATTAGCCGCTAATTTCAGATAATCTGTCCAAGCTTCACCACCTAGACCTAAGCGGGCATTACCTCCGGTGTAATCATAGTCATAGAAAGTATTAATGCCATACATCCAATCGCCCCAATATTGACGATAACCTAAACCCAAATTTAAAGTATTTCTGTCTTTATTTGTTCTTAATCCTAATTGGGTAAAAAGCAAACTATTTATGCTATCTATAACAGGTAATAAAAAATCTCCAGTAAATGTTCTATCGCTGCTGATAGAAACACGGGCAGTACCATACTGACTTAACCAATCGTTAAGTCGCTGATTAACCAACCCTTCGCCAATATTTTTTGCATAACCGATAGAAGCATCAACTGCATTTCTATTGGCTAAAATATTGCCAACCTGGCTGGCAATGGAAGCCAAAGCTTGATCTGTATTGTCTTCTGCGGAAGTTTCAGCTCCACCTAAATTAGGTAAAATAGGATTAATTGTCTCGGTGCTGTTAGCCTTGATTTCAAGACTGGGTGGCATTTCTAACGGATAATGTCCTGAACTCAAGCGTTCAGAGGGAAATAGAGAGGTTTCTCCCTGAGATGACGATGTTAAACTCTCTTTAGTAACGATATTATCATGCTCTTTGGCATCATTCATCAGGGATTAAATACCTGAGATAGTATCAGCCATCTCAGCATTTTCGACTGCATTAGCTATTGAGGTAGAAAAAAAAAGGAGGGGAGAAAATAATTGTATTAAAAGTAACCACCACGCTATTATTTTTTTTCCCTTCCATGAAAACTGTGGCATAAGTAATTTACTCTAATATGTACATTCATAGTAAGAAACCACCTTCAGTTAATTAAAGGTGGTAGAATAAGAATAATATTTAAATACTTGATAACGCTTTAACTTTTTCTTTTACGCTTTGAAAACCTGAGAATTGAACTTTTGAGCATAGCGTGTCTAATTTAGTACTTAGGGTCATAGATAATAATTCTTTTGAATCTTTATCCATAATATTTTTATTAACATTTAAAAACGTATAATCCCTGCTAATTTTATTATAATCATTGGAATATTGTTGGTATTTACCGCCATTCGCTTCTTTTAAAAAATTAAAACGGTCAACACATTCATTATTTGACGAGGCAATAGTAATACCATCAAATAACATACCTTTTTTTTCTATATAATTTCGTGCAGGAATACTACTTTGGTTATTGACAATAGTCGCGCCATTTTTATTAGTTTGACTCGCTGTTTTATCATTTAATTTATTATTCATCTTTTTTGACACAGGTACAGAACAAGCATTTAATAAAAACATAGCACCAAATACTAAAGCGCACTTTTGGAAATTAACATTCATAACAAAGCCTTTATTCAATTACGTAGCTAATTAACAAGCTCCATTAAGGAGCCATTTCGAGTGATCCAAACTAATAATTCAGTACTACACAACATCATAAAAATGATAGAAAAAAGTAGTACTAGTTTTTTAATAAAAAAAGATAATCGTTTCGACATATAAAAGTGAATCCTTAAAATTTTATTAATAATAAAGTTAAGTAAAAATTCTCACTTTTAATAAAGTAAAATATCGAATAACTATTAGTCATAGATAAACTATATTTATTAATAATTTGATAGTGGTTGAATTATATTCAAATATAAATTATTTAAATTTTTAAACAAAAATTATTCTCATCAAATAGATGATTAGATTAAAGTATGAACTAAAACAAAAAAACAAGAAAAAATTCTATAAGTTAAGCTTGTAATGAGTGAAATGATATATATAAATATTAAAACGGCAAATCGTTTTAATCGATCATAAGTCAAATATTAATAGATAACAGCTATCAATTATTAACTTATGATCGTTTTCCCCAATGGATTAAATTAATAAAAATCAATAAGATATAAAAAATGAAAACATTTAGATACATATTTAATTATAGTTTAACTATACAGAGATTACAAAATTACATATTATTCGCTTTAAAACGAATATAGAAAATAAAATTAAATGATATTGCAAAATAAATCATTATGAATACAACTAAATAAAAACAACTTAATAACAAATTGACTTTGAATATTCTCAATAATGACCAGGTATTGAATATGATAATTTACACGCTATACATTAATAATCACTAAACGAATATTTTATTTAATCGATTTGGAAACATACTTAATATATGGAAATATAACCTACTGATTGGTATTTTTTATTATACTAATTGTCTTATTCTATTTTGTGCCTGAAACTAACGGAAAAGTTTCTCTTATAAAAGGAAAATTGGAGCCATAAGGCTCCATTTTTTTTATCTATTGTTACAAATATAAATATAGACACATAATTTTAAAATAATTCTACAATATCATTAAAATTTATTATTAATAATTTATTTACATCGCTATTTTATAAATAGCCTATCGGACTAAATAGCTAATTTCTCTAATCTCAGTTTTTATTAATTTATTACATAAATAATTAACATAAATTTCACTTATTTTACTGAAAAGTTTATTTTAGCAAATAATCCATTATCTTTAATGCTTGATATTTTGTTATCATAGCTATAACAAATTTCTTTAATAGGTAAAATCAATATCAAAACTCTTCTATTATTTGCCATAGCTGTTCAGCTTTAATTTTTTAATAACAGATTTATCTGGCTAACACTATTTTAATTTCACTACACTTAAATAATACTTATTTATATAAATAACAAAATAGGTTATTTTTGCACTTTTAAACAACTACTTTAATGGTAGGCTGGTTAAATTAGGGTAGATCTTAGTCAACAATTTGAAAACGACAACAGTTATATTTGGTATTCAGTTTCATGGATAATATAATAATTCAGAACGATTTTAATGAATGTATCAATAGGAGTTTAAACTATGGCAGTAACTAAGCTGGTTCTAGTAAGACACGGCGAAAGCGAATGGAATAAAGAAAACCGGTTCACTGGCTGGACTGATGTTGAACTTTCCGATAAGGGGCGCGAAGAAGCAACAGAGGCAGGCCAGCTATTAAAAAAAGAAGGTTTTATTTTTGACTATGCTTATACATCCGTTTTAAAACGTGCCATTCATACATTGTGGAACATTTTAGATCAAATAGATCAACAGTGGCTTCCCGTTGAAAAAAATTGGCGGCTTAATGAACGTCATTATGGTGCGCTACAAGGTTTAGATAAAGCAGAAACAGCAGCAAAATATGGTGACGATCAAGTTAAACTATGGCGTCGTGGCTTTGAAATTACACCACCAGAATTAACCAAAGATGATTCTCGTTACCCTGGCCATGATCCTCGTTATGCAAATTTGCAACCTTCAGAGCTTCCTGTCACTGAAAGTCTCGCTACCACCATTGAACGTGTTGTCCCTTATTGGGAAGAGGTGATTAAACCTCGAGTTAAAAAAGGCGAAAAAGTCATTATTGCAGCTCACGGTAATTCATTAAGAGCATTAGTCAAACATCTAGATAAGATGAGTGAAGACGAGATCCTTGAACTTAATATTCCAACCGCTGTTCCGCTGGTTTATGAATTTGATGAAAATATGAAACCGATTAAACACTACTATCTTGGTGATCAAGCTGAAATAGCCGCTAAAGCAGCCGCTGTTGCTAATCAAGGTAAAGCAAAATAATTAAATTAAATTTATAAGTATAAGGCCACTTTGTGGCCTTATTAATCATGAATTAGATATGCTTTTTACGACGTATTCGAACAGCTTCAGCTAAACGATATAATAATTTTTTACTATCTTGCCAACCAATACAGGCATCTGTCACACTTTTACCATACTCTAGCGGTTTATTTATACTTATATCTTGATTTCCTTCAACAAGATGACTTTCGACCATTACTCCAATGATTGCTTTTTCACCGTGGCATATTTGATGAGCTACATTTTCAGCCACTTCAAGCTGTTTTTTATATTGTTTACAGCTATTTGCATGACTGAAATCAATCATAATTTGGGCTGACAAGCCTGATTTTTGCAAACTCTCTTTAACAGCTTGGATATCTGATTCACTATAGTTTGGCTTTTTACCACCACGCAAAATAATATGACAATCGAGATTACCGCTAGTATTTACAATTGCTGAGTGACCCCATTTAGTAACCGATAAAAAACAGTGAGTCGCTTTAGCAGCATTAATTGCATCCATAGCCACTTTTATTGTTCCATCGGTACCATTTTTAAAACCTACCGGGCAAGAGAGACCGGATGCTAATTCACGATGAACTTGAGATTCAGTAGTACGTGCGCCAATCGCTCCCCAACTGGTAAGATCTGCCACATATTGAGGTGTGATCATATCAAGAAATTCACCCGCAGTTGGTAAACCTAAATCATTAATTGTTACCAATAAATTACGTGCAATACGCAATCCTTCATTAATATCAAAACTGTTATCCATAAAAGGATCATTAATTAAACCTTTCCAGCCAACAGTTGTACGCGGTTTTTCAAAATAAACCCGCATAACAATTTCTAGTTCATCTTTTAACTCATCATGAATTTTTTTTAGCTTTTGTGCATATTCAATGGCTGCTTTTGGATCGTGAATTGAACATGGACCAATAACAACCAAAAGTCTGTCATCTTTACCAGTTAGAATTTGATGAATTGATTCACGAGCTGTTTGCTCTGTCAAAGCGGCTTTATCTGTTGCCGGAAATTTTTCTAGTAATGCAACTGGCGGTAATAACTCTTTTATCTGTTTAATTCTAATGTCATCATTCTTATAAGTCATCTTTTCTGCTCAATGTATCGCTTTTTAGCCAATATATTCTCTAAAATAAATAAAAGATGAACTCAATTTAACCTCTAGAGATAAAAGTGTAAATATGCACTAATATTTATATTATAAAGATTTAATCAAAATATATAATATGATATAAATTTCTTAATCGTTAATTTTAAAAATATTATACGGTTATACCAATACAAGTAACAATCAATTAGCTAAAAATATCGAACCATTTTCTTTAGCTGACCGACGCCAAAGTCGAAAACCATTGATTGAAATACCGAGTAACATCAAGTATTCAAATGACATTGCTAAAACACCCTGCAAGTAAAAAATGACAACACTAATAATATTGATAATAATCCATAGTAACCAGTTTTCTGCATATTTTCGTGTCATTAGTACCATAGCAATAATCGAGAGTACCATCATTACTGAATCCCAAAAAGGGAATGCATCGGGCTCTATTTGTACAGGTTCAATATGAAAGCCTAATAAATGGGCGATATCCCAAGTAATCTGAGTAAGAAAAATAAACACTTTATCAATGTTAAAACTTAATAGCAGCGTTGAAATAATAGCGATAAATAAAGTTACCACTACTTTTGAAAAACTCATCCAGCGAATCTTAAGCCTTAATTCATGATAAGCATCTACTCGACTCCAAGCGTACCAACCATATGTATTTGCTGCAAAAAAGAAAATTTGTAACAATAAGCTAGCATACAATTGAATTTGAAAAAAAATTACAGCAAATAATGTAACGTTTATTAAACCAAAAAGATAATTAATAATTTTTTCCTGGCTAGCAAGCCAAATACATAAAAATCCGGCTATCGTAGCCACAGCTTCTATATAAGATAAGTTATAACCATTGCTGCCAAGAGCAATATGTACCATAGTATTACTAGTATTGAAAAACTCCATTCCTCTTACCCTATTAACACTTATAATTCAGTCACTTAATGTTAGCAGCAAACGACAACATCCGCTCCAAAGGTTTTAATGCTCTCTCTCTTAATTCACCATTAATAGATATTTCGTGTAATTCACCTTCTTTTTTTAGTCCTTGTTCAATAGTTTTTAAGCTGTTCATTGCCATCCAAGGACAATGTGCACAAGTTCGGCAGAACGCACTTTCACCTGCCGTTGGCGCAATATAAAATGTTTTATCTGGACATGCTTGCTGCATTTTATAAAAAATACCTTTATCTGTTGCCACGATTATTTGCTGATTAGGCAAATTTTGCGCAGCTTGGATCAATTGACCGGTTGAGCCAATTGCATCTGCAAAATCAACAACAGCTGCTGGGGATTCTGGATGCGCTAATATTGCCGCATCAGGATACAACACTTTCATTTTCTTCAAGGCTTGAATTTTGAATTCATCATGTACAATACAAGTAGCTTGCCAGCAAAGAATATCTGCTCTTGTTTTTCTTTGTACATAATTACCTAAATGACGATCCGGTGCCCAGATAATTTTTTGTCCTTGACTATCTAAATAATCAATTAATTCAACTGCAATACTGGAAGTTACAACCCAGTCAGCTCTAGCCTTAACTGCGGCAGAAGTATTGGCATAAACAACCACTGTTCGCTCTGGATGTTGATCACAAAATTCAGCAAATGGCTTTGCGGGACACCCTAAATCTAATGAGCACTCCGCTTTCAATGTTGGCATTAATATTGTTTTTTCAGGATTTAAGATTTTGGCCGTTTCTCCCATAAATCTAACTCCAGCAACAACTAAAGTCGATGCCGGATGTAGTGAGCCAAAACGTGCCATTTCCAGTGAATCAGCTACACAACCACCGGTTTCTTCGGCTATAGCTTGAACGTCAGGATCGGTATAATAATGCGCGACTATAACCGCATTTCTCTTTTCCAACAATAGTTTAATAGATTATTTACAATGTTTTTTTTCACTATCTGTCAAAGGCGCTGACCTAATAGGAAATGGATAGCTAGCTAAATTGAAATCAATAAAATTAGACATTTTTCACTCGTTTGTTTAGTATTTAAATTAAAAATAATCTTTTTTAGCAAAAAAGACTATTTCTTTGCCTCTTTTGTTTCATATACTAAACAAGATAATCAATATTTAAAATTTTGTCGCTTAATTTTTACTATCAAATAGCGCTAGATAATCGATTTATCTATCTGGTTGCATAATAAAAATAAATACTGTTTTTCATCCGCATTCAGTATCCAGATAAGATGAAATTAGCTTTTGGCTGAAATAGTAGCAATATCTTTAGATGCTGGATCGTACAGGATCACTTGGCTTACGACCCCGCCCTGCGGGTCGTTGTGCTGTCTCGCTGCGCTCGACTCGAACCTACACAGCTTCTCATCCTGTACTCGCATTGCGATATATTATTTTTGGTTTTTTGGAAAGCATGAAGATATCTTTAGATGATGGATTGTACAGGATCACCCGGTCTACGGCCCCACCCTGCGGGTCGTTGCGCTTGGCACAAGGCTGTCTCGCTGCGCTCTACTCGAACCTACACAGCTTCTCAACCTGTACTCGCATTGCAATATATTATTTTAGTTTCTTTGCAAAGTAGGAAGAGTTTTTTAGATGGTGGGTCGTACAGGATCACCCGGTCTACGGCCTCGCCCTGCGGGTCGTTGTGCTTGGCACAAGGCTGTCTCGCTGCGCTCGGCTCGAACCTACACAGCTTCTCATCCTGTACTCGCATTGCAATATATTATTTTAGTTTTGTTGGAAAGTAGGAAGAGTTTTTTAGATGGTGGGTCGTACAGGATTCGAACCTGTGACCAATTGATTAAAAGTCAACTGCTCTACCGACTGAGCTAACGACCCATCTGAAGTTACCTGAGCTGATGGCGGTGTATATTACTTATTTTTACTAAGGGTGCAATTGTTTTTTTACTGAATGAATTTAAATGCTTATTAATCACACAATTATCCCCGAAATAAACAGCAGTATATACTTCGGGGCTATTCATTAGAGTGATGCTAATTTTTTCTCTGCCAATTGCGCACTCGGACTGCCAGGATAAGCTTTAATCACTTGTTGATAAACAACTCGTGCTTTATCATTTTGCCCTTTTTCTTGCATCAGTAACCCTACTTTATAAAGGGATTCTGCCCCTTTGGGTGAATTAGGGTAGTTTTTTACGACGGTAGCAAAATAAAAAGCCGCATCATCTTTATTTCCCTGATTATAATTCAATTGTCCAAGCCAATAATTAGCATTGGGCTGATAATTAGATTTAGGGTAAGCTTTGATAAAATGCTGAAAAGAACTAATTGCCTGGGCAATCTGCTGTTTAGATTTGCTCTTTATAGCAAGTGCAACCGCCGTATCATAGTCAGCCTTTTCATTCGCTGGTTCAGCCGTGCCAATAGCATTACTGCTATTACTACTTTCAGTATTTGCTTTGACTTTATTTGCACCAGTGGTCAATGAATCCAACTGGATATAAAGATCTTTTTGTCGTTCAATAACTTGAATTAACTGATATTGGTTTTCCTGAATTTGACCACGCAATGTATCAATGTCTCGCTGAGCATCCGATAACTGCTGCTGAATTTGATATAATAATTGCCCTTGAGAATTAACCGCTGTCTCAATTTGAAGAAGACGATCACTGGTAGAGCCTGAGCCGACATTAATGATTGGCGCTTGGGCAGTAGCGACTGCTGTAGCCGCTACGCCAACCAATAACGACAGACTCAAATAAAGATGTCTGAAGTTACTGTTCATGTAATACTCTTAATATGCCAGTACCGCACGACGGTTTTTAGCATATGCTGTTTCGTCATGACCCAGTACCGCCGGTTTTTCCTTACCATAAGATACGATAGCAATTTGCTCACCGTTGACGCCTTTGCTCTGCAAATACATTTTCACAGCATTAGCACGACGCTCACCAAGGGCAATATTATACTCTGGTGTACCGCGTTCGTCAGCATGGCCTTCAACAGTAATTTTTACTGAAGGATTACCGCGCATGAAAGCTGCATGCTGATCTAAAATTTGTGCATACTCTGGAGCAACATCGTACTTATCGAAACCAAAGTAAACAATATTGTTACTTTGCAATTCTTGCATCTGCTGACGAGCCAATTGCTCAGCAGAAAGGCTAGCATTGCTATCTACTACATTGTTTTCAGTACCTGTCTTGTCATTGCCTTTTTTTGAGCTACATGCTGCAACGGCTAGCATAGGTAACGCTAACATTAGCCCTTTAAGCACTTTATTCAATTGCATCTTGTTCGATCCTTTAATAGTTATTAAATACTTATTATTATGCATCACAAATACGGCGACCAGGCAGGAAATTTAACCTGTCCATCAGTTGCCGGCAGACGCGCTTTGAAACGCCCATCCGTTGATACCAGTTGTAATACAGTACCTAACCCTTGTGAGGAGCTATAAATTACCATAGTACCATTAGGTGCAATACTCGGCGTTTCATCCAGAAACGTATCCGTCAAATATTCAACGTTACCCGTTGCCAGATCCTGTTTAGCAATGTGCTGTTTACCATCACTCGAGTTGACCATTACCATAAACTTACCGTCAGGGCTGACGCTTGGATCCTGGTTTTGCTTGCCTTCCCAAGTAATACGCTCTGGCACACCACCATTAATATTTAGTTTGTATATTTGTGGACGTCCAGCTTGATCAGTAGTGTAAATAAGTGTCTGACTATCTGGCATCCAGTTTGGTTCAGTATTGTTACTGCGACCATCGGTTATTTGGCGAGTTTGGCCACTGGCCAAATCCATTACATAAAGATTTAAACTACCGCTCTTTGACAGAGCAAAAGCCAGCTTGGTTCCATCAGGGGAGAAAGTAGGTGCACCATTATGCCGCGGGAAAGCGGCAATTTGGCGGACTTCACCCGTTGCTAACGTTTGTATAACCAACGCAGAACTGCCGCTTTCAAAGGTTACATAAGCTAATTTTTCTCCATCAGCTGACCAGGCTGGAGACATGAGAGGTTCGGGCGAGCGATGGACAGTAAATTGATTATAACCATCATAATCTGAAACCCTTAATTCATAAGGAAACTTTCCACCATTGGTTTTCACTACATAAGCAATACGAGTACGAAATGCACCTCGAATACCGGTTAATTTGGCAAAGACTTCGTCACTAATAGTATGTGCTGCATAGCGTAACCATTTTGCCGCTACTTTCAATTGATTTTGCGTTAATACAGCGCCAGGAGAGTTCACCACATCAACCAATTGATAGCTAATAATATATTGCCCATCAGCAGCAGGTTGTACCTGGCCAACAACAACCGCGTTGATACCTAATGCCGTCCAAACAGTGGGGGTGACTTCCGATGCGGTGGTTGGTTGTTGAGGCATATGACTGGGATCAATCGGATTAAATTTACCGCTATTTCGTAAATCAGCCGCAACAATTTGTCCTACATTGTCGGGTAAAGTACCTGTTCCTGTCCATTTAAAAGGTACAATAGCAATAGGCTGTGCTGTATTGATGCCTTGAGTAATTTCAATACGAATTTCTGCCTGAGCATATGCCGCCCATAGTATTAGAAAACCTAATAATAATTTAAATGCCTGCTTCATTTTTTCTTCCTTATCACGTATTCACGTCCGTAATAATTAGCTTAAATATTAACAAAGGTGAATACACAAAACCAGATAACTGAAAAACTTTTGTTAATTTTCCTAGCCTTATGCTATTCATAACACTCATTAACTAAGGTTTGAACACTAAAGAACTTCCCTCTTTATTAAATGCATCATAAATACTACGACTAGGCGGTTTAGGCATTATCGCTGTCTTGGCTGCAAGTATCGCTGCGTCACAGAGTGATTGATCATTTGCTGCACTAGTTTTAGCTGCAATACTAATTAACATACCGTCAGGAGCGAGTTTTATGCTTAATTCGCATGTTTTGCCGCGATAAATATCAGCATTATAAAATTTGCTCTGAATCGCGGCTTGGATCTTGCTCTGATAATTAGCCACGTCTGAACTAGATGCCCCGCTTCTTCTATTTGCTCCTTGACCCGCCGCTGCTGCACCTCCTGTTTGCTGAATTGGTTGTTGAGCAGTTAACCCGCCGAGCAGATCTTCAACCGCAGCAGCCTGTTTTGCTGCATCGGCTTTTTTCTTAGCTGCCAATGCCTTAGCAGCTTTTTCAGCTTTTTCTTTGGCTTCAGCTTGTGCTTTAATCTTGGCTATTTCAGCCTCTTTTTTAGCTTGCGCTTCTGCTTTCGCTTTTGCCTCTGCTTGCTCTTTTATTAGCCGCTCTTGTTCTGCTTTGGCTTTAGCGGCAGCCTCTTCAGCAATTTTCTGTTGTTCTTTCGCTTTTTTGGCCGCTTCTTCTGCTTGCTTGCGTTGTTGCTCGGCTTCTCGTTCTATTTTAATACGCTGCTCTTCAACCATTTTTAAGCGTTTTTGTTCTTCTTCCTGCTGTTTTCGTAGTTCTTCTTCTTGTTGTTGCAGACGTTTCTTTCGCTCAGCATCTGCTTGTTTGGCACTAGTTTGCTGCCGTTGCAGTTGGTTATACTGTTCTATTACGGCACTTGGATCAACCATGATAGCATCGACCACTTCACCACCTTGACCGCCACCACCAAGTTTAATAATTTCATTCAGTGAACCCAAAATGATAAAACCAAATAGTAAAAAGTGAAGTATTATAGAGAGTACGACAGAGCGACTCAGTTTATTTTTTTGCTCTTTTGTCTTTCTCACAACAGATTTCCAAACAAGTAATTATGCAATTACATCAAATAGGCTGAGTCATAAAGCCAACCGATTTAATGCCAGCTTGATGAAGTATATTTAGCGCTTTAATAACTTCTTCATAAGGTACATCTTTAGCGCCGCCAATTAAAAAAATGGCCTGTGGATTTTTTACCAATGCGGCTTTTGTTATTGCCGCAATCTGTTCTGGCGGTAAAAGCTCTTCCCGATGACCATCAATAATAACACTGTATTGCCCTACGCCAGCGACTTCAAGAATAATGGGCGGATTATCACTGCCTGACACAATTTCTGCTTGTGCCGCATCAGGTAATTCCACTTTTACGCTTTGCGAAATAATCGGAGCCGTTGCCATAAAGATCAATAACAGTACCAACAGTACATCCAATAAAGGAACGATGTTAATTTCAGATTTCAGTTCACGTCTATGTCGAGTCCGTGCCATCTTTCTGTTCTCCGCATTAATTGCTTTTCAGAAGCAAAAGCTTGACGATGCAAAATGGCTAAGAATTCTTCCATAAAATTGTCATAACTTTGTTCCAATTTATTGACTCGCTGATTCAGGCGATTATAAGCCATTACAGCTGGAATAGCGGCAAACAAGCCGATTGCCGTTGCAATTAAGGCTTCAGCAATACCCGGAGCGACCATTTGTAATGTTGCCTGTTTAACCGAACCTAAAGCGATGAAAGCATGCATGATTCCCCATACGGTACCAAATAATCCGATGTAAGGACTTATTGATCCTACCGTACCTAAAAAGGGTATATGCGCCTCCAATGATTCTAACTCACGATTCATTGATATTCGCATAGCTCTAGATGCGCCATTCATTACAGCTTCTGGGGTATGAAGATTAGCTTGGCGTAAACGAGCAAATTCTTTAAAGCCAGAATAAAAAATCTGTTCTGATCCAGTTAATGTATCACGCCGAGCCTGACATTCTTTATAGAGACGTGATAGCTCAATACCGGACCAAAAACGATCCTCAAAAGCTTCCGTTTCTCGAGTTGCTGCATTTAAAATTTTGCTTCGTTGAATAATAATAGCCCAAGAAGCAATAGAGAATCCTATGAGGATCAACATGATAAGTTGAACCAAAAAACTCGCTTTGAGGAATAAATCTAAGATATTCATGTCAGCCACTGCTTAAACTCCGCCACAATAGACTCAGGAAGCCCGATTGGCTTCATTTCAGAGGTATCAATAGAAACAATAATTATTTCTGCTGTGCAAATTTCTTTTCCTTGCTGATTAATTAATCGTTGCAGAAAAGTCAATGATGTACGTTGAACATGGTTAATTTTTGTTTCAACGGTTAATAAATCATCCAATTTAGCAGGGTATAAATAGTCAATTGTCATTTTACGTACGACAAAGGCTAAATTTTGTTCTCGTAATTTCTGCTGTTCAAATCCTTTTTCTCGTAACATTTCCGTTCTAGCACGCTCGAAAAAATGCGCATAACGTGCATAATAGACTATACCTCCCGCATCAGTATCCTCGTAATAAACACGGATAGGCCAGCAAAACAGCATATTTTACTCCCCTCGCTATCAATTAATTACCCGTCACTATACTTAAGTGAATCATCTATTGGAATGATTTATAAATAAAGTTACAAAAAAATAGTGAAATATAAACTTATTTTAAGAAATGAAACTCATACGCAAGAAATAAAATAGTCCGCAAACCAGGATCAAAATAGCAGGTAATGGATGAAAAAAATAACGCCAAAACGCTTTGTTAGGTAAAAACCCAATACCAAATATTATCCCACTACAAGTTGCCCAAATTAGCAATAATTCCTGCCATGTAGCAAGAGAACTGGTATTTGCGGCAAATAATGTTGGATCCCAGAGTACACAAAAAGCCATGGCAAATGCCATAAACAGGATAAGGATCCGAAACGGACCCTTATGCATTGCTGAGTAGATTTTATCTACCATTATCATTCACCAGGATGGTTAGCTTTGTTAGCCGCATTAGCTTCAACCTGCTCAATAGCCAGAGCTGCAATGACAGCGAAACTACAAGCAAGTAGCGTTCCTAAAATCCAAGCAAAATACCACATGCTATTCGCTCCTTAATATAATGAATGCTTGTTATTTTCAATATGCATTTTGTCAATGCGACCAAACATTTTGTAATAACACCAAATTGTATACGCCAATATTATTGGCACAAAAATGATGGCAACAACCGTCATCACTTGTAATGTAAACAAGCTTGAAGTGGCATCCCAAATCGTCAAACTGGCATTAGGCTGTATACTTGAAGGCATAATGAATGGGAACATACTAATGCCGAAAGTTAAAATAATACATGCAATTGTCAGTGATGAGAATAAAAATGCCCAGCCGGCTTTATCAAGCTTGGTACCTAAGATAGTCAGTATGGGAAAAATTAAGCCCAGTATAGGTAATGCCCATAAGCCGGGATGATTATTAAAATTAACCAACCATGCCCCAGCTTCTTTTACTACTTCTTTATGTAGCGGATTAGAAACGGCATAGGTATCGATGTTACTTTTAATCGCATAACCATCAATCCCATATATCAACCAAAAGCCAGCCGCTGCAAAAGCGATTAAGGTTAAAAAAGCGGTAATATAAGTGATATTACGTGAACGTAAATGTAATTCACCTACCGTGCGCATCTGAAGATAAGTTGCGCCTTGGGTAATTATCATCATTATAGAAATAATGCCCGCTAATAAACCATAAGGATTAAGTAACCCCAAAAATGAGCCGGTGTAATTCAAATATAATTGGTCATTGACTGCAAAAGGAACGCCCTGTAACAAATTGCCAAAAGCAACACCAATGATCAGTGGAGGAACAAAGCTACCAATAAATATGCCGCGATCCCACATATTGCGCCATTTGGAATTCTCAAGCTTTGAACGATAGTCAAACCCTACCGGTCTGAAAAATAGTGACGCCAAGACTAATATCATGGCAACATAAAAACCTGAGAATGCCGCTGCATAAACCATCGGCCAAGCCGCAAATAGTGCACCACCCGCAGTCACTAGCCAAACCTGATTACCATCCCAATGCGGTGCGATTGAATTGATCATGATGCGACGCTCAGTATCTGTTTTTCCCATAAATGGTAATAAGATACCAACACCAATATCAAAACCATCAGTCACGGCAAAACCGATCAGCAACACACCAATCAGTAGCCACCATATAAATCTTAGAACTTCATAATCAAACATGAATGGACTCCTGTTTACTAAGCTTCTTGGGCTGAAATATTTTGTTGCTCATAATGATAACGACCTGTTTTAAGACTACTCGGCCCTTTACGTGCAAATTTGAACATTAAGAACAATTCAATAACCAAGAACAAAGTATACAGACCACATATTAGCGCCATCGAGAAAATTAGATCTGCACTACTTAATGATGAATGCGCAACCGCTGTCGGTAAAATTTCACCAATTGCCCACGGTTGGCGGCCATATTCAGCAACAAACCAACCAGATTCAACCGCAATCCATGGTAACGGAATACCGAACATAGCTAAACGCAAAAGCCATTTTTTCTCTCCAATACGGTTACGAATAACAGACCAAAAGGATAAGCCAAAAATAAGCAACATTAGGAAGCCACAAGCCACCATAATGCGAAACGCCCAGAATAGCGGTCCAACTTTAGGAATACTATCTTTGGCTGCCGCTTTAATATGTTCTTCACTGGCATCAACAACATTAGGCGTATAGCGTTTTAACAATAATCCATAGCCAAGATCTTTTTTATTTGTATCAAATGCTTTTCGTGTAGCAGGATCGTTATCACCAGCCTGTAATCGTTTTAACAGTGCATAGGCTTTTATACCATTACGGATACGAACTTCATGTTGCGCCATTAAATCTTTTAAACCCAAAACCGGCGTATCGATAGAACGGGTGGTAATAATTCCCATTAACCATGGAATTTCCACTGCGAATTCATTTTTCATTTTTTCGCTATTGGGTATAGCAATAAGATTAAATGAGGCCGGCGGTGGTTGGGTTTCCCATTCAGCTTCAATAGCGGCTAATTTGGTCTTCTGCACATCACCCATTTCATAACCCGATTCATCACCCAAGACAATGACAGATAGTACTGAGGCGATACCAAAACTTGCCGCTATCGCGAAAGAACGTTTAGCAAAGGGTCGATCACGGCCTCTGAGTAAGTAATAAGCACTAATGCCTAAGATGAACATGGCACCCGTACAATAGCCTGCCGCAACGGTATGAACAAATTTAACTTGTGCCACGGGATTTAAAACTAATTCTGAAAAACTGAGCATTTCCATTCGCATGGTTTCAAAGTTAAAATCAGAAGCAATCGGGTTTTGCATCCAACCATTAGCAACTAAGATCCATAGCGCAGAAAAATTAGAACCCAACGCAACCAGCCATGTGCTAGCTAAGTGTTGGGTTTTACTTAAACGATCCCAGCCAAAAAGAAATAAACCAACAAATGTTGACTCCAGGAAGAACGCCATTAATCCTTCAATTGCCAGTGGCGCACCAAAAATATCACCAACATAATGGGAATAGTATGACCAGTTAGTCCCGAATTGGAATTCCATGGTCAAACCGGTTGCAACACCTAAGGCAAAGTTAATAGCAAATAACTTACCCCAGAATTTAGTCATATCTTTATATATCTGTTTACCTGAAATAACATATACCGTTTCCATTATGGCTAGTAAAAACGACATACCAAGTGTTAATGGCACAAACAGGAAATGATACATTGCAGTTAAGGCAAACTGTAACCGGGACAGTTCGACAATATCAAACATCTTGACTCCTTGCTCCTAGCAGGAAGACACCGACTTGCGGCGACCTGACTTTCATAATGCAAAGATGAAAGCCTCATAACTACCAGCTTTATACATCTTAAAATAACGATAAAAAATTTATCAAAATACAACAAACATCTTAATAATAGTACGCTTATATACACTTATAATAAATAGATTTAATACGATTAAGATTGAAATTTTGCGATTAAATCAACATACCACTACATTTAAATACTAGCCAAATTTGATCCACAATAAATTTTTGAAAAATGAAAGCAAAACTCATGTTATTATTTGATTTAAATCAATTTTTATTAAAATCATCAATAGCTTAAATAGCGACTTATTTTTCAGTAGATGTTAATAAAATAGGCAATAATTCATTCTAACAATTTACCGTTAGATGGCTTGGAACGACAAGCCAAAACGTGATTTAACAAACCCGAAATTGGATCTTTTCAATCCGTATAACGTCATTTTTGCTCGTGAAAAACTAAGTTTACCAACATTTCTCACAGCCTAAACATAAAAAAAGCCACTATCTATAGTGGCTTTTACTAATCATAGTATGAATCAGGTTATTTACTAGTCACTAATTAGTTAACGGCTGCCCCATTCGGTTAAACTACGAACCGTTTTACTCCTACCGCTTCGAAAGCAACAAACTTCCTATTTGCGCTATCTTTGCCGCCAGCCATGCTTCGGTATTGCTGTCATAAAAAAACCGCTAAAAATGGGCAAGACACGCAAATTTATTCCCAGCAAAAATATAGCAGTAGAGGGAACGCCAACTATAACGCTTCGTTACCGATTGGCTGTGCACTAAAAAAAAACCGAAGTGGTTGAATGCTGAATTTTTGCAAGGCCGATAGCCTGAATGATGCGATCCTGTTCAACGAAGCCCTAACTAACAGGGCTTTTTTATGGTGTTTAAAAACTCAACTTAAACAAAACAATAGCCGGTATATCAAAATGCTCTTGGCTATCGAAGGTTAATTCAATATTTCCTTCATTACCATAACTGTCAACAACCTCAATAACAGGATTATTAATTACATCTTTCCAGCCTTGTTGATATAAAGCACTACTAACCGGAATAGTATTTTTATATAAAATTAAGTTAACAGCACCACTTTTATCATCGATATATTCTTTTCTTATTTTAGGATTACAGAGATATTTAGTCGGATAATTACTATTATTATCATTAAGTATATAAAAGCCATCAATATCAATAACGTCATTCATTGAGTACCATAAATTGACCTGATAACTATTTTGCTGACTTTTACCAATAACCGCACAGGGATAGTGAGGTTCTTTAAATATAGAAAAACATTTAAAAACCTGTGGACTTCTTACAACATGCATTTCCTGACTCATATCCTGATTTTTTATTGGATGATAAGAAATAACATGTTCTTTAAAGAAGTTATTTACACCGGTTTCTTTACTTGGAAGAATCTTGATAATTGAACTCTCTATTTTTCCCTTGTAAGAAGAAGGCGCATTACTAGAGTAAAACGTTTGATAATTCAACTCAGCAATGTCAGATAATACGCCCGCTTGTATCGTAATATTATCTTTATCACTGTAACGGATGGGTTCTCTGGCAATGATGGTAATATTTTTCGGGTTTTTAAATTCATTGCCTTCTTTGCCATTGGGGCCATTTTTGGTCGAGGTACCAAATTGGGAAGTGTTAAATTTACCCACCCCAGGAATATCAATACCACCAGCAATAACAACTCCATTATCCTGTCTGTCACAGCAAACAAACTTATGGATACTAATAAAACCATCATCCATCACATCAATTTTTTCATGCCGAGCATCGGCGCTTTGGATATATTCAATCACTTTGTTATATCCATTATCTTTGTCGGATATTTTCCAGCCCGATTTCAAGTCATTACCCGAAAAGAAGTCACAAAGAAAAATATGTTCTCTTACATCCTCTTCTTTTAATGAAATAGGTGAAAGACTTTTATCAATAATACGTAGAGTAACCATGACCTATACCTGATTTTTACCATTGCCATAAATTGCAGCTTTATTATTAACCGAATTTGGAAAATCTATACTTAAATGGGTAAGTTGATAAAAATCCTGCCAAATATTATATGAATTCACAGCAGCCTCCGGAAATCAAAAAATAAAGAAATATGTTTTATAAAAAATTTGATTAAAGAAATTTTTAAATTCTTTATTTTTATCTTCAAATAATATTTTATACTTTACTATTTAATAAAAAATAAAAACCATGATAAATAAATTTCACCTAAGTAACAAATGGTTAGATTTAAATAATTATTATATTTATGTTAAAAATAATATAAATTTATATTTATTAGAGTAAAATAAAATTATGATATTGAATGTTAATCGTTTTTTATTTTATAACTATTTTTAACCGCACAATAAAATTGAATTATTTTTTATTTCTCATCACCACCTAGTAGATTTAATTCTCGTAAATATAATTGTTAAATACATTTTGGCTGATTTTTGCTAAGAAAACTAAATAACAGAATTGAGGCTATAGCAGAATGGTATATAAACCCGTCAAAGATGAGATTTATATCTGTAAGTTAAAATTATAAAATGGTTATCAAGTAGATAATATCAAAATATATCTATATATCAATAATTTATATAGTCAAAAAAGCCACTATCTATAGTGGCCTTTACAAATCATAGTATGAATCTGGTTATTTACCAGTCACTAAATGCTTAACGGCTGCGCCAATTTCGGCTAAACTACGAACTGTTTTTACCCCTGCCGCTTCTAAAGCAGCAAACTTCTCATCAGCGGTACCTTTACCGCCAGCAATGATGGCGCCAGCATGACCCATACGCTTACCTTTGGGGGCCGTTACGCCAGCAATATAAGCAACGACGGGTTTGGTGATATGTTGTTTAATATAAGCGGCCGCTTCCTCCTCCGCTGTACCACCAATTTCACCAATCATAACGATAGCTTCAGTTTGTGGATCTGCCTGGAACAATTTCAATATATCAATAAAATTTGAACCAGGAATAGGATCACCACCAATTCCGACACAAGTCGATTGGCCTAAGCCTGCATCGGTTGTCTGCTTAACTGCTTCATAAGTTAAGGTGCCAGAGCGTGATACAATACCGACTTTGCCAGGTTTGTGGATATGTCCGGGTTGGATACCAATCTTACATTCACCCGGGGTAATAATACCCGGGCAGTTTGGCCCTATCATTCTTACCCCAGTTTCATCTAACTTTGCTTTCACTGTTAGCATATCTAAGGTAGGGATCCCTTCGGTTATGGTAATAATCAGTTTGATGCCACTATTGATCGCTTCAAGAATCGAATCTTTGCAGAATCGAGCTGGCACATAGATTACCGATGCGGTTGCACCTGTTGCTTTTACCGCTTCGCGTACTGTATTAAAAACCGGTAATCCTAAATGTGTGGTTCCGCCTTTACCTGGCGTTACACCACCGACCATTTTTGTTCCATAAGCAATTGCCTGCTCTGAGTGAAAAGTTCCTTGGCTACCGGTAAAGCCTTGGCAGATAACTTTAGTATTTTTATCAATTAAAATAGACATGACTTATTTCGCCTCCGCCGCTGCTACTGCTTTTTCTGCCGCATCGGTCAAACTGGTTGCAGCCGTGATCTGTAGGCCACTATCCGCTAACTTTTGTGCTCCTAGCTCAGCATTATTACCTTCAAGACGAACAATGACCGGGACTTTAACCCCAATTTCTTTAACTGCGCCAATAATACCATCAGCAATCAAATCGCAGCGAACAATGCCACCAAAAATATTGACCAAAACAGCTCTAACATTTTCATCATATAAGATAATTTTAAATGCTTCTGTTACCCGTTCTTTCGTGGCTCCACCACCAACATCAAGAAAATTAGCCGGAGCACCGCCATGCAACTTGACAATGTCCATGGTTCCCATGGCTAAACCAGCCCCATTAACCATACAACCAATATTGCCATCTAAAGCAACATAGTTTAATTCCCATTCTGATGCATGAGCTTCACGCGGATCTTCCTGAGAAATATCACGCATCTTCTGTAATTCTGCTTGGCGGTAGAGTGCATTACTATCAACACTAAGCTTTCCATCCAGACAAATTAAATCCCCTTGCTTAGTTATGACCAGGGGATTAATCTCGATTAATGCCAGATCACGCTCGAGAAAAATTGTCGCTAATCCGATAAATATGTTGCTAAACTGCTCAACTTGTTTGCCGCTTAAGCCTAACTTGAAAGCAAGCTCACGACCTCGATAAGGCATGGGACCAGTTAAAGGGTCAATAATGGCTTTGTGGATAAGTTCCGGAGTCTGTTCTGCCACTTTCTCAATTTCAACGCCGCCTTCAGTCGATGCCATAAAGACTATCCGACGAGTGGCACGATCTATCACCGCCCCTAAATAAAGCTCTTTATCAATATCCGTTGCTGCTTCTACTAAAATTTGATTAACAGGCTGTCCATGGGCGTCGGTTTGGTAAGTGACTAAGCGTTTTCCTAACCAATTTTCAGCAAAAAGCCGGACTTCGTCGCGATTATTAACCACTTTGACACCACCCGCTTTACCTCGGCCACCCGCATGCACCTGACACTTTGCCACCCAAGGACTATTACCCAATTTTGTCGTGGCATCTTCTGCTTCTTTTACTGTTTTACAAGCATAACCGGTCGGTACTGGCAAACCATACTGCGCAAACAGCTGTTTTGCCTGATATTCGTGTAAGTTCATGATGCTCTATCCATAATTTAGTCTGACTGAGACATAACAGGTCTCTATATATTTTCATTTAAACATTGGTCAATAAAAAATTAACCAAGCTTTATACTGCAGACTGAGTAAATAACTTCACTCTAATTTGGTTATCTAGACGTCTAACAATAAACGAGCCGGATCTTCCAACATGTCCTTTATGGTCACCAAAAAGCTAACAGACTCACGTCCATCAATTAAACGGTGATCATAGGAAAGGGCTAAATACATCATTGGCAAGATTTCGATTTTACCATCAACCGCCATTGGCCTATCTTTGATAGCATGCATACCTAAAATTGCACTTTGCGGCGGATTAATAATCGGGGTTGACATTAAAGAGCCAAAAACACCACCATTAGTAATGGTAAAATTTCCACCAGTCAATTCTTCAACCGTTAATTTGCCATCACGCCCCTTAACTGCTAACTCTTTAATACGCTTTTCAATTTCTGCCATGCTCAACGCATCTGCATCACGTAATACTGGTGTGACCAAACCTCTCGGCGTGGAAACAGCAATGCTAATATCAAAATAACTATGATAGAGCAAATCCTCACCATCAATAGAGGCATTCACTTCAGGATAACGCTTTAAGGCTTCCACAACCGCTTTTACATAGAAAGACATAAAGCCCAAGCGCACACCATGCCGTTTTTCGAAACTTTCACCATAATGTTTGCGTAAATCAAAAACCGGCTTCATATTGACTTCATTAAAGGTGGTCAACATGGCGGTGTTGTTTTTCGCTTCTAGTAAACGTTCTGCAATACGTTTCCGTAAACGCGTCATTGGTACGCGTTTTTCACTTCGATGAGGAGATATTGATGATGTCGTTGTAGGTGCATCATTCTGTGGCTTAATAGTTGTATTTTCGCTGGCTGTTGATTGGTTTTTAATATATTTTTCAACATCATCGCGCGTTATACGCCCGCCTACACCACTACCTTTGATATTAGCCGGGTTTAAATCATGTTCGGCAATTAAACGACGGACAGCCGGTGTTAGTACATTATGACTCTCTTCCTCAAGACTGGCAGTCTGACGTTTAGCTGGTGCCGATTCAGTTGTCTCTTTTACCTCAGCCGGGATCCCTGTACTATCACTAAGCTTTATGCGTCCCAATAGTTGTTTAGATAAAACAGTCGCTCCCTCTTCTTCCAAAATTGATTCCAGAACACCTGAATCTGCTGCTGGTACTTCGAGTACCACTTTATCCGTTTCAATTTCCACTAATACTTCATCGCGCTCTACCTGATCACCTGGTTTCTTGTGCCAAGTTGCCACTGTAGCATCGGCAACAGATTCAGGAAGATCAGGAACAAGAATTTCTATGCTACTCATTTTCTATCCTTTAATTTATTTACTTTTAGTGCATCATCAACCAATGCTTTTTGCTGTTCTTGATGAACAGACGCGTAGCCTACGGCGGGTGAGGCAGATGCAGGGCGCCCCGCATAGCTTAATAATGAACCTTTTGGAATTGCTTCCCGGATATTATGCTGACTACAGTACCATGCACCCTGATTAAGAGGCTCTTCTTGACACCAGACAAAATCACGAACATGTGCATAAGGCTTTAGCGCTGTTTCTAAATCTTTATGGGGGAATGGATATAATTGTTCAATACGAACAATAGCGAGATTTTTTTGTTTGTTTTCACGACGTTGTTCAAGTAGATCATAATAAACTTTACCTGAACATAAAACGACACGTTTAACTTTTTTCGCATCTATGGGATCAACTTCGCTAATAACTTGCTGGAATTCACCATTTGCTAGCTCTTCCAAACTAGAAACTGCAAGAGGATGGCGCAGTAATGACTTGGGTGACATAACAATCAATGGACGTCGCATATTACGAAGTATCTGGCGACGGAGCATATGATAGACCTGAGCGGGCGTAGATGGAACACAGACTTGCATATTTTGTTCCGCACACAGTTGTAGATAACGCTCTAAACGGGCAGAGGAGTGCTCTGGACCTTGCCCCTCATAGCCATGGGGTAACAACATCACTAATCCACACATGCGTCCCCATTTCTGTTCACCAGAACTAATAAACTGATCGATAACCACTTGCGCTACATTAGCAAAATCACCAAACTGAGCCTCCCAAATAGTCAAAACCCGTGGCTCGGCAGAGGCATAACCATATTCAAAAGCAAGTACCGCTTCTTCAGACAAAACGGAATCCCAAACGTCAAATATACCTTGATTTTCCCGTATATTAGCCAGAGGGACATACACTGAGCCATTAGTTTGATTATGAATAACTGCATGACGATGAAAAAACGTACCTCGACCGGCATCTTCACCGGATAAACGAACTTGTATCCCTTCATCAACTAATGTTGCATAAGCTAAAGTTTCTGCGGCTCCCCAATCAAGTAGTTTTTTACCGCTCGCCATTGCCTGGCGATCACTGTAAATTTTTTCCACTCGAGGCTGCATGACAATCTCTGCCGGAATAGTACTTAAACGTTTAGCTAAATCTTGCAGTCGTTTCTTTTTAACTTTGGCAGGGTAAGCATCACTCCATTCATGATTTAAGTAAGGTGTCCAGACCGAATAGTTAGTGCCTATTGGACGCCATTCATCAACGACACAATCACCGTGATCTAATTTATCACGATAGAGATTAACCATTTCGGTTACTTCATCGCTAGTAACTGTCTTTTCCGCTATCAATTTATCGGCATAAATTTTACGCGGTGTAGCATGTTTTTTAATTTTTTGATACATAATTGGCTGGGTAGCGCTCGGCTCATCCGCTTCATTATGACCATGTCGACGATAACAAACTAAATCAATAACAACATCGCGTTTAAACTTATTGCGAAAATCTAATGCCAATCGAGTAACAAAAGCAACCGCTTCGGGATCATCGGCATTCACATGAAAAATAGGTGCTTGCACCATTTTCATGATATCAGTGCAATATTGTGTTGAACGTGCATCTTTAGGATTGGAGGTGGTAAAACCTATCTGGTTATTAACCACAATTCGCACTGTACCACCAACTTCATAGCCTCGAGCCTGAGACATATTCAGCATTTCCTGCACGACTCCCTGGCCAGTTACCGCCGCATCACCATGAATAGTAATAGGCAGTACCATATTACTACGACCTTCATCTAAGCGATCACGACGCGCACGGACAGAACCGATTACTACCGGACTAACTATTTCTAAATGTGATGGATTAAAGGCTAAAGCTAAATGAACCAAAGCGCCTTCTGTTTTAAAATCAGAAGAAAAGCCCTGATGATATTTAACATCACCAGTTCCTAAATGATCTTTATGCTTGCCGGCAAACTCATCAAACAGATCTTTTGGTTGCTTACCTAAAATGTTAACTAAAACATTTAATCGCCCACGGTGCGCCATGCCCAATACGACTTCACGCGTATCCTGTTGACCTGCATGCCGGATCAAATCCTTTAGCATCGGAATGAGCGAATCGCCCCCTTCGAGGGAAAAGCGTTTTGCGCCAGGAAATTTTGCCCCCAGATAGCGCTCTAATCCCTCAGCCGCAGTTAATTCTGATAAAAAGCGGATTTTTTCTTGTTTGCTAAATTGTTCACTAACCGGCGTGGCCAGTTCTAGGCGCTGTTGGATCCAACGTTTCTCTTCCGTGTTGGTAATATGCATGTATTCTGCACCAATGGAAGCGCAATAAATACGCTTCAGTGCCGTATACAGCTCACTCAATTTCATGGTTTCCTGGCCAATAGCAAAAGAACCAACATTGAAGGTTTTTTCAAAATCAGCTTCAGTTAAATCATGAAATGCAGGATCTAAATCAGGCACAGTTTCTTGTTTCCACAACTCTAATGGATCAAGATTTGCATTTTGATGTCCTCTAAAACGAAATGCGTTTATTAATTGGAGGACTTTAACTTGCTTCGCATCCAAAGACGGATCACTAACCGAAGTTTGATAACGTGTAGAATCTTTCGCCAATGAACGAAAATATTCACGTGTTTGAGTATGGGAGTATTCACCGTTGGAGCTTGCACCTGGTAGTTTATCAAAAATGTCTCGCCAGTCTGCATTAACGGAATTAGGGTCAGTTAAGTAGTCTTCATAAAGCTGTTCGATATAAGACTGATTTGCACCAGCTAGAAAACTTGAATCTAGCCAGTCCTTCATTACGCCGTTGTGCATTGTGATCCCTTAAGCCTATAGGCTTTAGTTTTCGTCGTAGTTAACAGTACCGTTTTTATATAGACGGTTTCAATAAAGATTCTTTGAACGTGTTCTATGCACGATTATTAATAAAGGGGGCTTTTTATTAAATTCCCCTTATCGTAAGAACCTTTAAAAACCGTAACCGGTTTTTAAAGACTCCTGCCATAATTTAACACATAAAAATAACAGTAATTTAAAATAATTGATTTCTATTTTTTATTTCCCGCAATATTTCTATTACGGGAAATTTTACCCAAACTATGCACTACGCTTTAATAACATTGATTTAATGTGACCAATAGCCTTAGTCGGATTTAAACCTTTTGGACAAACACTGACACAATTCATAATGCTATGACAGCGAAATACACTAAACGCATCATTTAAATTATCCAATCTTGTCTCAGTTTCAGTATCCCGACTATCGATTAAGAAACGATAAGCAGCTAATAAACCGGCAGGTCCAATAAATTTATCAGGATTCCACCAAAATGATGGACATGAAGTTGAACAGCAAGCACAAAGAATACACTCATATAAACCATCCAATTTTTCTCGTTGCGCTGGAGTCTGTAAATATTCACGAGCCGGTGAATTCTTGCCATCATTAATAAGGTAAGGACGAATTTTTTCATACTGAGTATAAAATTGGGCCATATCAACAATTAAATCTCGAACAACCGGCAAACCTGGCAAAGGTCGAATCACTATCTTTCTTTTATCACGACACAATGCTGACAATGGTGTAATACAGGCCAAGCCATTTTTACCATTCATATTTAATCCATCAGAGCCACAAACGCCTTCACGACAAGAACGACGAAATGCTAAAGTCGGATCTTTTTCTTTTAGTTGAATTAACGCATCCAGCAACATCATGTCACGCCCTTCAGCTATGTCCAAACTGTAGTCTTGCATACGTGGCATATTATCGACGTCTGGATTGTAACGATAAATGGAAAATTCAATTTTCATAATCTACTTTCTCCGCAACACTATTAACGTCGTGCATTAATAAGTACGTATTTTAGGTGGGAAGGGTTCACGTAACTCAGGTTGCATATTGACTGCTCGGCGAGCCATGGTTCCAGACTGTGGTAAATATAGCGTGTGACATAACCAATTTGTGTCATCACGATCAGGGTGGTCAAAACGACTATGTGCTCCCCGGCTTTCTGTCCGGAAATTGGCGGCTTCTGCCGTTGCAAACGCCGTTTCTACTAAATTATCTAGTTCTAAACATTCAATACGTTGGGTATTAAATTCGCGTGAAGTATCATCCAAACGGGCGTTTTTTAAACGTTGACGAATGACTTTTAATTCTTCTAAACCCTTAGCCATCGCATCGCCTTCACGAAAAACGGAAAAATTATGTTGCATACATGCTTGTAATGCTTTACGTATTTCGACCGGATCTTCACCGCTATGGGTATTATCCCAGCGATTTAAACGCTTTAAAGCCACATCAATATCAGATTCACTGGCATCACGCATTGAGCCTTGTTCCAGTAAAGATTCTTTCAGATGTAAGCCAGCAGAACGGCCGAATACCACTAAATCAAGTAATGAATTACCGCCTAAACGGTTGGCCCCATGAACAGACACACACGCAATTTCACCAACAGCAAATAATCCCGGGATCACAACATCTTCACCTTTTTCATTTATCGTCAACGCCTGACCGGTTACTTTGGTTGGGATCCCACCCATCATATAATGGCAAGTAGGAATAACAGGAATGGGTTCTTTAACGGGATCAACATGAGCAAAAGTCCTAGATAACTCAAGAATACCGGGTAATCGTGACTCCAATACTTCTTTACCTAAATGATCCAGTTTTAATTTAACATGGGGTCCCCAGGGGCCATCACATCCCCTACCTTCACGGATCTCTATCATAATTGAGCGAGCAACCACATCACGGCCCGCTAAATCTTTGGCATTGGGTGCATAACGCTCCATAAAGCACTCGCCATCTTTATTAAGTAAATAGCCACCCTCTCCACGACATCCCTCTGTCACTAATACACCCGCGCCAGCAATTCCTGTTGGATGAAATTGCCACATTTCCATATCCTGCAATGGCACACCTGCCCTGACGGCCATGCCTACCCCATCACCGGTATTAATATGTGCATTAGTCGTTGACTGATAAATCCTGCCCGCTCCACCGGTCGCAAGAATAGTGGCTTTAGCTTTAAAGTAAACTACCTCACCAGATTCCATACATAAAGCGGTACAACCGACTATGTCACCATCCTGATTTTTGACTAAATCCAATGAATACCATTCGGAAAAAATGGTGGTATGGTTTTTTAAATTCTGTTGATATAGGGTATGCAAAAGGGCATGCCCAGTTCTATCTGCCGCCGCAGCGGTGCGAGCCGCTTGCTCACCACCAAAATTTTTTGATTGGCCACCAAATGGACGTTGATAAATACGGCCATCATCTAAACGTGAAAATGGTAACCCCATATGTTCAAGTTCTAGTATGGCCTCAGGTCCGGTTTTGCACATGTATTCAATGGCATTTTGATCACCGATATAATCAGAGCCTTTGACAGTATCATACATATGCCATTGCCAATCATCCTCATGTGTATTACCTAATGCAACAGTGATCCCGCCTTGGGCTGATACGGTGTGTGAACGGGTTGGAAAAACTTTAGAAATTAATGCACATGACAAACCTAACTGGGAAATTTGCAATGCTGCCCGCATCCCAGCGCCACCAGCACCAATAACAACTGCATCAAACTCTCTTATTGGTAATTTCATTTACGCTCCCCACACCACTATTGTTCCATAAATTAAATAAGTCATTAGTATTACAATAAAAAAAAGTTGTAATAATAATCGCAATGCAATTGACTTAATGTAATCGGTTAATACTTGCCATAAACCTATCCAGGCATGTATCAATATGGAAATGAGCGTTAAAATAGTAAAAATTTTAGTTATTGAAAAAGCAAAAAATGTCCGCCAAACAGTATAATTTAACTCAGTCGTTACAATAAAACTAACAATATAAATCGTATAGAGGACAATAATAATGGCAGATGCACGAAGTAACAGCCAATCTTGGGTACCGGTACGGCCTAATGTTGATGCGCTAACTACCATATAAAAACCCCCGCCAAAATCGACAAAATAGCGGTAATAATAAACGCAGCTATAGCGGAAATGCGTCCTACAGACAAACTCTCATCGATAAAACCAAAATCCATTAACATATGGCGAACACCGCCACAAATATGATATATCAATGCTGTCAATACACCCCAAATAATGAATTTGATGAAAAAACTATGCATAATTTCGGTCGCATATTGAAAGCCTTCCAATGAAGAAAGCGATAATCCCAGCAGCCATAATAAAATACCGACCGCAACAAAGGTAATAACGCCAGAGACACGATGTAAAATCGAAGCGATTGCAGTAACAGGAAAATGAATTGTCTGCAATTGAAGATTAATAGGTCTTTGTTTTTTCACAATTTTTGCCCACACAGCTCTTTATTGTTTTCCTACCTCCGGACCTGGAGCAGAAATCAAACAGCGATCGTGATAACAAAGTACAACTCAGCTGATAAATTAATCCATAACATATTGGCAAAAGTTGTTACTTATTAACGCTGGGTACTCCTACCACAAGGTAATCCGGAGACCTCGTTTGCAGTATATGACCTTCACATGCCCATTACAATTACAACACATTATGTTTGGAGAGATTTAGCTTGAACAGTGAGTATGATCACGATTTAAACATCGGTCATTAAATTGATAATGTAATTTGACAAGTGTTAAACATTTATCTTACATATGATTAAGTTAAATTAATTAGTCTTTATTACCGCACAAAAAAAAGAAATTATGTAAAATAAAAATGCTAGATTGTTAGCCATAAAAAACCTAATGTTATTGTTGATATAATTTAAAATATATAAGGAACATAATAGATTATGAAATGTTAATGAAAAATTTCATTTGATAAAAACTTCGTTAAAAAATCATGATTCAAGCTTTTTAATTAATAAAATATCATGCAATTTCTAAGCGTTTTATCATGCTTTCATGGTTGTCGGAAATTGCGTTTAAGCGCTAAGGAGACCCGTAATGGCAGGCAAAGAAAAAAAGACTATAGAACTAGTCGATAAAGATGCAGAAAAAATTGAGCTTGAAGTACTAAAACCGACACTTGGAGTTGATGTAATTGATGTCCGAGGAATAGGCTCTCAAGGTTATTTTACCTACGATCCTGGCTTTACCTCAACCGCATCCTGCGAGTCTAAAATTACCTATATTGATGGAGATAAAGGTATTCTTTTGCACCGCGGATATCCTATTGATCAATTGGCTACCAATTCTACTTATTTAGAGGTTTGTTATATACTACTTTACGGTGAAAAACCTTCACAAAACGACTATGACAAGTTTAAAAAAATTGTCACCGAACATACCATGATCCACGATCAAATTACTCGGCTTTTGCAAGGTTTTCGTCGCGATTCTCATCCAATGGCTATTCTTTGCGGTGTAACAGGCGCACTAGCGGCTTTCTATCACGACTCATTAGATGTTAATAATCCGCGTCATCGTGAAATTGCAGCATTTAGATTACTGTCAAAAATGCCTACCGTTGCTGCAATGTGTTATAAATATTCTATTGGTCAACCCTTTATTTACCCGCAAAATGACCTCTCTTATTCAGCGAATTTCCTTCATATGATGTTTGCTACACCTTGTGAAAAATATCTGGTTAACCCCATCATCGAACGGGCCATGGATCGCATTTTTATTCTCCATGCGGATCATGAACAAAATGCCTCAACTTCAACGGTAAGAACCGCCGGCTCTTCTGGTGCTAATCTATTTGCATGTATTGCTGCTGGAATTGCCTCTCTTTGGGGCCCGGCTCATGGTGGCGCCAATGAAGCCTGTTTACGCATGTTAGAAGAGATTCAAACTGTCGAAAATATTCCTAAATTTATCAAACGGGCAAAAGACAAAGATGATCCTTTCCGTTTGATGGGATTTGGTCATCGGGTTTATAAAAATTATGATCCTCGAGCCACTGTGATGAAGCAGACTTGCGATGAAGTACTTAAAGAACTTGAATTAAATGATAATATATTAGAAGTTGCCAAACAGTTAGAACATATAGCTCTCAATGACCCCTATTACATAGAGAAAAAACTTTATCCCAATGTGGATTTCTATTCTGGCATCATTTTAAAAGCGATAGGGATCCCAACAACCATGTTTACGGTTATTTTTGCTATTGCGCGTACCATTGGTTGGATTGCTCACTGGAATGAAATGCATGATGAAGAATTAAAAATCGCTCGTCCACGCCAATTATATACCGGTTACAAACAAAGAGATTTTCATAGCGATTTAACCAAAAAATAATTAATTTTTATTCTGATAAATAGACTGTGTCTTACTATTTTATTTTTCGTAATCAACAACCATATAGATTACAAGACACAGTTTAATGATAAACTACCTTTTAGCACTTTTAGTTGGCTTGCTGTTTATCTTGACAAAAATCAGGCCGGGTTGGCTATATCGACAAAAGTAACCGCAAACCCATACTCTTTTTGCAACCATTCACCTAACACTTTAACGCCAAATCGCTCCGTTGCATGATGACCTGCGGCATAAAAATGGATCCCCATTTCTCTAGCAATATGGATGGTTTGCTCAGAAACTTCACCGGTCACAAAAGCATCAACGCCAGCCTCAGCTGCCTGTTGAATAAAACTCTGTCCGCCCCCGGTACACCAGGCAATGGTGCGGATGTTTTTTGGGCCATTATCACCACAGTACAATGGTTGGCGTGCTAACCGATTATTTAAACGAGCCATTAAATCATCTGGAGTTATCGGTTGCGCAAACTTACCTATTGGCAATAAAGGTGTAATATAGCTATCGATCTCTACCTCCATAATATTTCCCAACTGCGCGTTATTACCCATAATGGGATGGGCATCAAGGGGCAAATGATAGCCATAAAGGTTAATATCATTACAAAGCAATGTTTTTAATCGCTTACGCTTCATATTAAGAATAACAGCAGCTTCATTTTTCCAAAAATAACCATGATGAACAATAATTGCATCTGCGGCTAATTTTACTGCTTCATCAAGTAGCGCTTGCGATGCTGTCACACCGGTCACTATATTTTTTACCTCTGAGCGCCCTTCCACTTGAAGTCCATTGGGCGCATAATCTGTATATTGTTCAATATTCAAGTGCGTATTGATTAATTGCTCTAATTTAATATTATCCATTACTTACCTATCCTATTTGTAAAACTGATTTATTTTATTAAATATCAAACTTAAAAATATGTTTCACAGCAGCTTAAAACAAAAACGGCCTATCACTACAAGTAATAGGCCGTTTTAATTTTTTAATCAATTAATTACTTCATCGATTGCGTATCTTCAGCGCTGGCTAACCAAACCGGTTTATCACTAGTCTTTAGCCACATACGATGTAGGTAACTATAGAAGCGGCTACGGTCTCGACGGAAAATCATGACAGGAAAAGCCACAATGCCTAATAATACAACACCAACACGACGCAAGAGAACTTGATGCCAGGGATATTGACGATACTCAGACATAAAGATCCTCCTTATAAAGTGATCAATTGATATAAACAATTGAGATATATTGTGTAATGAATGAAAATTTTATCTGATAAAAGTGAGCATGGCTATTCATCAGACCACTTTTTTGCTGTTTTTTTCAGCACTTTCCCTTATATCGTAATTTATTTACTTATCAAACAATAAAATATTAACTTTTATTTCAAATAATTAACCATATATTAACTATGGTTAATTTATTATAACAAAAAAATAGCGATAACAGTAATAACTTACAAACTATTATATTGGCATTTTTATACTATTTTTACACTATGTGGCGACTTTTTATCAGATTCTTTGCATTGAAAAACTTAAGCTCTGTACATCAAAAGCATGAGGAGACAAACTGTGTCCATTTTTACTATCACAGGGATCATTCTAATTGGAATATTATTTCTCTATTTAATTTATGCGCTTATCCATGCGGAGGATTTTTAAATGGTAAGTAGTGCTTTATTATTAATTACCAGTTTTTTAATTTTCCTGCTTGTGATCGCTAAATTTGTAGGAAATTATATCGCTTTATTGATTGAAAGTGATTTGCCGATTTGGGTTCTCAAAATGGAATCCGGCTTATGGAGTTGTTGTCGCTTACGCAAACCTGGCGGTGAAATACACTAAATGAATTGGCGACAATACGTTACCGCGCTGTTGCTGTTCAATGTTATTGGTGGCATATTTCTCTTTCTGCTATTAATCAATCAACAAAATTTACCCCTCAATCCACAAAAATTTGCCAATCTAGATTGGGATCTAGCACTCAATACCGCGATTAGTTTTATCACTAATACTAACTGGCAAGCCTATAGTAGCGAAAATACCTTAAGTTATTTTAGTCAAATGACGGGATTAACGGTACAGAATTTCTTATCTGCCGCGACCGGTATTGCGGTTGCCTTCGCGCTGATCCGCGCCTTTGCACGCCAAGGTGTAAAAACGCTAGGCAATGCCTGGATAGATATTGCTCGTATTACACTCTATCTTTTGCTACCACTGGCATTTATTTTTGCCTTATTTTTTGTTAGCCAAGGTGTGTTACAAAATTTTTCGCCATATCTAGTAGTAGAGACATTACAAAACCAAAACCAAATCATCCCCATGGGGCCTGTTGCTTCGCAAGAAGCAATTAAATTATTAGGCACTAATGGCGGCGGATTTTTTGCCACAAATTCAGCGCATCCTTTCGAAAATCCTACTGCATTAACCAATTTTAGCCAAATGATTGCCATTCTTTTAATTCCTACCGCACTTTGTTTTGCATTCGGTCGCGTGGTCGGTGATAGTCGCCAAGGTATAACATTAATTTGGGCGATGGCAATTATTTTCATTATTGCTATCACTATCGTCGTCTATGCCGAAACGCAAGGTAATCCCCAATTGATGTTTTCAGGCGCCAACAGCAATATTAATATGGAAGGGAAAGAAAGCCGCTTTGGGATTTTAAATTCAGCACTCTATGCTGTTATCACGACAGCAACCTCCTGCGGCGCGGTGAACTCCATGCATGATTCTTTTACTGCATTAGGGGGGATGATACCAATGTGGCTTATGCAACTTGGTGAAGTGGTATTTGGCGGTGTCGGTTCTGGGTTATACGGTATGCTACTATTTGTCATGTTAGCCGTTTTTCTGGCTGGATTAATGATTGGTCGAGCACCTGAATATCTAGGCAAAAAGATCGAAATTCAGGAAATGAAGTTAACCGCTATTGCTATTTTAATTACTCCCACTTTAACCCTACTAGGAACAACACTGGCACTTTTTACCGAAGCAGGACGCAGTGCTATTTTAAATCCTAGCGCTCATGGCTTCAGTGAAGTTCTTTATGCTTTTTCCTCAGCGGCAAATAATAATGGCAGCGCTTTTGCCGGATTAAATAGCAATAATCTGTTCTATAATATTACGCTGAGTATAGTTATGTTTGTCGGTCGTTTTGGCTTAATCACTGCAGTAATGGCTATTGCTGGTATTATGGTAGGCAAAAAACGCCAGCCTGAAAGCTTTGCCACATTACCTACTCATGGCCCACTCTTTATTGGCTTGTTAATACTGACGGTTTTCGTTATTGGTGCACTCACTTTTGTGCCTGCCCTGGCACTTGGGCCAATTGCTGAACATTTACAACTTTGGCATTCCGCCCAATAAGGGACTATAAATGAACAAAAATACCAGTCAATTGTTTGATAAGAAATTAATCCACCAAGCATTATTTGACGCTATAAAAAAATGTGCGCCACAGATTCAATGGCGCAATCCAGTTATGTTTATCGTTTATATCGGCAGTATATTGACGACATTCATTTGGTTTTATCAATTATTCACGCCATCCGTTGACGGTAATGCACTATTTACCGGCATAATTGCGGTTTGGTTATGGTTTACCGTGCTATTTGCTAATTTTGCCGAAGCACTGGCTGAAGGGCGCAGTAAAGCGCAAGCCGCTAGTCTGAAAGGGGTCAAAAAACAAAGTGTTACTACACGTTTAGCCAGTGCCGATTATCAGGCAGCAAAAGAGAAAATCAATTCTGACCAAATCAGAAAAGGCGATATCGTACTGGTTGAAGCGGGTGAAATTATTCCTTGTGATGGTGAAGTACTTGAAGGCGGTGCTTCCGTTGATGAAAGTGCGATTACTGGTGAATCAGCCCCCGTTATTCGGGAGTCTGGTGGTGATTTTTCTTCAGTAACAGGCGGAACGCGCATACTGTCAGATTGGTTAATTATCCAATGTACGGTTAATCCTGGTGAAACTTTTCTTGATCGTATGATCTCTATGGTAGAAGGTGCTCAACGGCGCAAAACACCTAATGAAATCGCGTTAATCATACTATTAACTGCATTAACCATTATTTTTCTATTAACCTGCTCAACACTTTATCCTTTTAGTTTATTTAGTGCTGAGGTGAACGGCAGCGGTAGTCCAATTTCTATTGTGGTACTGATTGCATTATTAGTTTGTTTGATCCCGACTACCATCGGCGGATTACTCTCTTCAATTGGCGTTGCCGGTATGAGTCGGATGTTAGCCGCAAATGTCATTGCCACCAGTGGACGTGCCGTAGAAGCGGCGGGAGATGTCGATGTCTTATTGCTCGATAAAACGGGTACTATTACTCTAGGTAATCGTCAGGCGTCTAAATTTTTACCCCTTAAAGGTGTTACAGAACAACAGCTGGCTGATGCGGCACAACTATCATCGCTGGCTGATGAAACACCAGAAGGACGTAGTATTGTTATCTTAGCTAAGCAATTGTTTAATTTGCGCGAGCGTGATCTACAAGCATTAAATGCCACGTTTGTTCCCTTTTCCGCCATGACTCGGATGAGTGGCGTTAATGTGGGTGATCGTGTGATCAGAAAAGGCTCTGCCGATTCTATTCGTCGTTATTTGGAAACAAGTCATGCTAGATTCCCAGCCGAAACAGAAAAATTAGTCGAAGAAGTTGCCCGGAAAGGAGAAACACCATTAGTTGTTGTTGAGAATCAGCAAATTCTTGGTGTGGTCGCCTTAAAAGATATTATAAAAGGGGGGATCAAAGAGCGCTTTGCCGAAATGCGCCGGATGGGAATTAAAACCGTGATGATCACCGGTGATAACCATTTGACAGCCGCAGCCATTGCCGCTGAAGCCGGCGTTGATGATTTTTTGGCCGAGGCAACACCTGAAGCTAAACTGGCATTGATCCGCCAATATCAGGCCGATGGGAGTTTAGTAGCAATGACAGGTGACGGTACTAATGATGCACCAGCACTGGCGCAAGCCGATGTTGCCGTCGCCATGAATTCTGGCACCCAGGCAGCAAAAGAAGCCGGTAATATGGTCGATCTTGACTCAAATCCAACTAAACTTATTGAGGTTGTCCACGTTGGTAAACAGATGTTGATGACCAGAGGCGCTCTTTCAACTTTTAGCATTGCCAACGATATTGCCAAATATTTTGCTATTATTCCTACCGCTTTTTCGGTTACTTATCCTCAGCTTAATATTTTAAATATTATGCATTTACACTCCCCTTCTTCAGCTATTCTGTCAGCAGTTATTTTTAATGCGCTAATTATTGTTGGCCTTATCCCCTTAGCACTAAAAGGCGTTAGTTACCGTCCCATGAGTGCAATAGCATTATTACGCCGTAATTTATGGATCTATGGATTAAGTGGTTTAGTTATACCATTTATTGGTATCAAATTGATTGATCTACTGCTTAGCCTGTTTATGTCCTAATAAGGTATTGAATATGAATGTCTTACGTTCTTCATTTGTGTTATTTATTTTTCTAACTATCACAACCGGAATTGTTTACCCATTATTTATTACTGGTTTATCAAATGCTTTCTTTAATTATCAAGCTAAAGGCTCCTTGATAGAAAAGAATAATCGGACTGTGGGTTCGGCACTGATTGGCCAATCGATAACTGAGGTTAAATATTTTCATGGCCGCCCGTCAGCAACGGCTGACACACCTTATAATGGATTAGCTTCCAGCGGCAGTAATCTGGCGGTCAATAATCCCGCATTGCAAAAACAGTTTGCTAGCCGTGCTCAACAAATTAAAATTTTCAATAATCAAAACAATGTGGCCGTTCCAGTCGAGCTGATAACAGCTTCAGCCAGTGGATTAGATCCTCATATTTCACCAAGTGCAGCCTATTATCAAGCAGGCAGGGTAGCTAAGGCACGCCGGCTTGCTTTACATAAAATTAGACACCTAATTGCAGCTAACACCTAGCGACCCTTTTTAAGTTTTTTAGGTCAACCTGTTATTAATGTGCTTAAACTTAATATTGCCCTTGACGCGCTTGAACAATCAGAAAATGCAAAAATACAATAAGGTTGATTGATGGAGAGCCAGGAACCTAAACGCCCTACCCCTGAAGATTTATTGAGTATTGCCAATGAAAAAATTCGCGGCAACTTAAAGATCTTCTTCGGCGCCTACGCTGGAGTAGGAAAAACCTATGCAATGCTACAAGAAGCCCAACGGCTTCGTTCACAAGGGCTTGATGTTGTCATCGGTGTGGTAGAGACGCACAATCGCCTAGAAACTGCTGCTCTATTAGAAGGTTTGCCGCAACTGCCCGCAAAACGGATCCGCTACCACGGACGTAAAATTAATACCTTTGATATAGACGGTGTTTTAGCACGTCACCCGGCCATTATTTTAATGGATGAATTAGCTTTCAGTAACCCGCATGGCAGTCGTCATCCTAAACGCTGGCAAGACGTTGAAGAGTTATTAGATGCCGGTATTGATGTCTTAACCACCATCTTAACCTCCAAAGGGTACTCCCACCGACATAAGGTGGGAGGGGAATTTGGTCGGGCTTGAAAAGCCCGAAG